>NZ_LMJC01000011.1:0-35798 GCF_001429215.1 Acidovorax sp. Root267 | reverse complement strand
ACTCAACCTCGTGGAGTGCGTTGCCTACGTCGGAGCACAGTTGCAGTCCAACTGAACCGCGTCCGGCGGGTCAAGATGGGATGACTGGACGCTCACGAAGGAGCTGAGCCATGAACAGCAGCAATGGCTGGACACCGGAGCGCCGAGCACAGCAGGCTGCACGCATCAGGGAGCAAAAGCCTTGGCTGCAGTCCACCGGGCCGAAAAGCGCCGCCGGTAAGGCCACTGTGTCGCGCAACGCGTTCAAGGGGGGCTCCTGGCGCGAGATGCGTGATATGGCCCGCCATCTGAACAAGTGCCTACAGGATCAGCAGCGGGGGCTTAAACAGTTCTAGCAAACCGCGCAGCGGGCCATCCCAGCCAGGGGGCTGTACCCCAAAACTAAAGGGACAACCAGCATGATGAAGTGCCCCGGTACGACGGATTTCGACACACCCTTCGATGCATCCTGCCGTCCAACGCCCAAAGCGACACCGGAGCACTGAGTATTCTTGGTACAGAGCAAACCCATGTCAATGCGTTGCACTGTGTCGGCATCTAGGAGACTCATGCTGTAGGCGTAGTGGGCGCGCCAATGGTTCGCGGCAAGGTTGACAGTGCCTGTGACCTTGATCTTGTGGCAAGCACCATGGAGGATTACCTTGAGTCCTCGTGGTGCGTTAGGTAATGAAACCGAGGCATTGCAAACAGCCTCCAAACCGAAGATAGGCTATTTAGACGGATCTAAGCCCAACGGCAACTCCCGCGCATCCAGCCCCATGGCTTGCAGCTCTCGGCGAAAGTGGGTCATGGCCAGGGGGAAGGCCTGCGCGACCAGCACGTACTGGTATTCGTGGTCGTCCAGCAGCGGCGTGATCGCGTCCTCAGCCACACCTGCGGCGTAGTAAAACCGGGCCTCGTACTCACCGGCGTAGGTGGCCACATCGCTGGCGTCGTTTTCGTTGGTGGCCTTGGCGTCCAAATTGATCCTCACGCCCACCATCAGCGGGGCGCCCGCTACATCGGGCACCGCTAAACCCACTTCGATCTCTTGCTGTACTTCCAGCCGCATCTTGGCGCCCGTAGCCTCTCCACGGTTTTGGCCGGTGCAGGCCAACACCCGAAAGCTGCGGAGCACAGGGCGGGGAATGGTCACTTCTGACATGACACTGCTCCCTGACTGAAGCGGCGGAACTCCCGGGGGTCGTAACGTGGATCGGGGCGGGTCGTATTGTTTTGTACCCGCGTAAGGGACACCAACTTGACGGTGCCTTCAACATCCGCACGCACGGGCTCACGCTGCTGCGTGAAATCAGCCTGCAAACCCTTTTCTTCCACCAACGCCCAAAATGCGGCCGGGCTACGGCGCACCAGACGTAGAAGCGTATCCATGGATTCCGACTGCGCCACGTCGTCGTTCTCGTATTTGCTGAACGCCACCGGCCCGCCGCCAAACAGCTGGGCTGCCTGGGCCTGTTTGAGGTTGTATTGCTTGCGCAGCGCGACAATTTCATCGCCCGTCAGCAAGCCATCGACCTGCTTGCGAAACGCCATGACGATGCGCTTGTTCAGCTTGGATTCCGCCATCCCAGCATAGTCAGACGTGCAGGTATCGCACAACTGGTAGTGCATGGGCAGCAACGCCTTGGTGCCCTTGTAGTCCGTCTCTACCGCGCGTGTTTGCGCGGTGACATGACCTTCGCCGCAAATGGCGCACAGCGCCTTGTTTTCCATGACGGCTCTCCTTCAAGACAGGTGGCAAGACACCAGCAACACCAGTTGCCCCGTCCTGCCCACTGCAAACTTCAAAAAATATTCAACACCCATCTCTTTGCCTGCAGAGGCCACCCATTCCAGGCGGCGCAAGGCGTAGGCATCGCACGCGGCCAGCGCGTTGCGGCCATTGGTGCACCACTCAGAATCCCGGTAGTCCGTTGGGCGCAAATGCCCCAGCAGACCGGCCACCGCTTCCAGATCCCCCGCAAACAGGTCGTACACCGCGTTGTCGCAGCGGTCGGTCCAGGTATTCAGCCCTCCGACCGCCGCCAGCCTCTGAACCCGGACCAACTCGTACAAAGGCCCGCTGGCGATCTTGACGCGCCCCTGTCCGTCCTCGGGAGGATTCAGACTGTACTCTGAAACGACGACCATTTTTACCATGGTGGTAATTTCAGAGGAATGCTAGGGCCATCACGCCACAGAAGCCACCAGGGCCTCGGCCAGACGGGCCTGCACGGACTGGCGTTCGGCCAGGCGCTGGCGCAGGTCGGCGCACAGGCGGCGCAGGGCGGTGATGCGGGTGACGATGCGGGATTGTTCGGCGAGGGGTGGGAGCGCAAAGGCCAGCCCCGCCACCTGCTTAGTAGATATGTGTGGCACCCCGTTGCTCCGACCAGGGTCGATAGTGCCAACGAACAAATCCGACTGAAGCCAAAGCTGCAGGAACTCGGGCGATAAACAGGCAGATGCGGTGAGTCGAGCTACCCGCTGGAGCAGTAGGCATGGCAAGTCAGATTCTCGAATGACTGCGTACTTCAGGCCTGTGGAGATGATGGGACGATCTAGCGAAAGAACGATGTCCCCCACGCGTAGAGCGAACTGCTCATAACTCTGCGCGGCAACTGCATCAAGCATGACTGGCGCAGACCAATCAACGTGACCATGACTGATGTTCACGTTGCGCAAAAGCCGAACGCCGGCCGGTTTGAACCACTCGCTCTTGAACGCGTAACCGTTGAGTAGCTCTACAACGTCACCGACGCGCCCCCACTCCCACCCCACCGGCAACTCAAACGGCTTTTCCTCGTCGGTGATGGGCGGCAGGGGTTTGTCGCGTTTGATCTGGCCTGCGGCGATGAGGCGGTCTTTTTCAGCGCGGATCTTTTGCAGCAGGGCGCTGGCAGGTTCGTCGGTGCGGTCTTGGGGTACGAGCATGCCGCGCACGGCCAGTTGCAGCAGGGTTTGTTCTAAGGCGTCGATGGCTTCGGGGCGGTCCAGCAACAGGTCGAAGTGCTGGGCCACGCGCTGCCAGTTGTCGGCCAGCTCTTCGGGCGTGGTGCTGGCGGTGAGCGTGCTCAGCAGGGTGCTGACCAGTTGGGCGTGTTGCGCGGCCTCCAGCTGGCCCTTGGCCTCCAGCGCGTTGCACAGGCGCATGAGTTCTTCGACGCGGGTGACGATGCGGGATTGTTCGATGCAAGGAGGTAGAGCAATAACCAAATTCGATAACGATTCAGTATTCAGCGTGGCGCCCATGAGCGCATCTTTGGATACACCCGTTCTGGCTACTGTGGGCAGCATGTACTTCAAAAAACCGGAATTTGTGCCGCGTAGAGGCGTGAAAGAAACGATGGCCTCGTTGTGATATGCAGGCACTCGAAGTACAGAAATTTTCCCAATCGTGAGCTTGAAACTCATGATGAGCGTGCCAGAGGGCAACGGGTCGTAGCCGAAAACTTCAGCGCCACGATGCGTTATCTTTCGCCCCGTCTCGAACACCTCGCCAAAGTGATTCATGTCCGAAATGCTTACCCATGCATGCCCGGAATCAGCCCAGTACTGGGGATCCTTACTTGGGGGAGTTTTTCCTATCCGGAATGGCAATAGCGCCCCCAGCCGCACCCACTCCCAACCCACCGGCAACTCAAACGGCTTTTCCTCCTCCGCTATCTCTGCCAGCGGCTTGTCCCGCTTGATCTTCCCCTCCGCAATCAGCTGGTCCTTCTCCGCCCGAATGTTCTGCAGCAGCACGCCCGCCGGCTCATCCACCGGGTCTTGGGGCACCAGCTTGCCTTGCACGGCCAGGGTCAGGATGAGTTCACGCAAACGCATCACGCCGCCGGGGGCGGTGGCCAATAAATCCAAATTTGATAGCAGCATGCGCTTATTCCTCAAGCGCTGGCGGCTGTTTTGGCCATTAAAGACTGGGCCAGGATGCCCTTGAGTTCGTCACGCAGCGCCTGGGCCTCGGCCTGCAGGCGGGCGTAGTCGGCCAGCAGCACCTCGGGGTCGTGGCTGGTTTGTTCGCCCACATGGGGGTTCTTCTGGTCGAGGTTCCAGTTGGCGGCGCGGATGGTGTCGATGCTGACCTTCCAGGCCCGTTCGTTTTCCACGCGGGCGGCAAAGCCATCGGCCTCGGTGCCCCACCAGGCTTTCTCGGCATCGAATTCGTCGATGCGGATGGGCTTGGTCTTGTTGTAGTTTCTGACGCCCGGTGGGTAGGGGTGCTCGTAGTACCAGACGTGCTGTGTGGGTTGGCCCTTGGTGAAAAACAGCAGGTTGGTTTTGATGCCGGTGTAGGGGGCGAACACGCCGTTGGGCAGGCGCACGATGGTGTGCAGGTTGCACTCGGTGAGCAGTTGCTCTTTGATGCGGCTTTTGACGCCTTCGCCAAACAGGGTGCCGTCGGGCAGCACCAAGGCGGCGCGGCCGTTGGCTTTGAGGATGTGCTTGATGAGCACCAAAAACAGGTCGGCGGTCTCTTTGGTGCGCACGTCGGCGGGGTAGCCTTGTTCGATGCCGGGCTCTTCCACACCGCCAAAGGGCGGGTTGGTGAGCACCACGTCCACGCGGTCGGCCTGGGTGTAATCGCGCAGGGGGCGCACCAGGGTGTTGTCGTGCCGGATGTTGCTGGGCACCTCAATGCCGTGCAGCAGCAGGTTGGTGACGCACAGCATGTGCGGCATCTGCTTTTTCTCGACGCCGCGAATGCTGTTTTGCAGCACGGCTTCTTGGTCGGCGTTGTGGACCTGCTTGCGCAGGTGCTCGATGGCGCACACCAAGAAGCCGCCGGTGCCGGTGGCGGGGTCGAGCACTACCTCGCCGAGTTGCGGGTTGACCATGTCCACCATGAACTGGGTGACGGCGCGGGGGGTGTAGAACTCGCCCGCGTTGCCTGCGCTTTGCAAATCCTTCAGGATTTTTTCGTACAGGTCGTTGAACTGGTGGCGCTCGGCCTGGCGGGTGAAGTCGATGCCGTTGAGCTTGTTGACCACCTGGCGAAGCAGGTGACCGCTTTTCATGTAGTTGTAGGCGTCTTCGAACACGCCGCGCACCACGTAGCCGCGCGGGTTGCGCACGGGGTCGGCGCTGAGGCTTTTGAGGGTGGCAAAGAGCTGGTTGTCCACAAAGTCGAGCAGCGCCTCGCCGGTCATGCCCTCGGGGTCTGCAGCCCAGTTGCGCCAGCGCATGGCTTCGGGGATGGGGCTTTGGTAGTGGTCGCGCGTGAGTTCGAGCTCTTCTTCGAGCGCGTCAAACACCTTCAGGAACAGCAGCCAGGTGAGCTGACTGATGCGCTGGGCGTCGCCATCGACGCCGCTGTCCTGGCGCATGATGTCTTGGATGGATTTGATGACGGGGGTGAGGTCGGACATATCTAGTTATCGATCCAGGATCTTTTTCTTTTCGGCGGCAAATTCTTTGCTTGTGAGGGCGCCCTTCACCTTGAGATCGTGGAGCTTGTTCAGTTCTTCAAACTTGTCGACTGGGTTTTGCTCGCTGGCAACAACGTCGATCACAGTGACCGGCTGGCTAGTGATCAACGGAGACGGTTCGGCAGATCTATTGGCGCTTGGGCGCGTTATGTTTTTGTAGACGCCCAATCCTGCACCGATGACGGCTCCCGCCATGGGCCCAATCACCGGCACTGGTACAGCGACGACGGCGCCAATGGCCGCGCCTGCGGCAGCATCTCTGGCCATATCCGTTTTGAGTGCATCTTTGCCAAGGCGCCCCACTTGTCCAGCGACTTTGCTCGCAGCGTCAATCGCATAGTCTGTCGAGCGCTTGATGTCAGCGGCATCTGGACGCAAGTCCCGAGAGAGCTGGGCTGCCTTCGCTTTTGCCTTGTTCAGTATTTCTTTCATCTTGTGTTGGTATCGGATTGGGTTCGCTCAAGCGGAGGTGGAATAAAGCTCGCGCTGCAGGATTTGTAAGGCGTCCAAGTACTGCGGACGGCCGCCAAAGCTACGCACCAATTCCGAGGGGCTTCCCAAGTCGGTGAAGGGTTGAATTTTGAAGACCTCGTTGCTTTCGATGGTGACGATGCCCTCGTCGGCGTATTTGTCGAGCAAAGCCTCCAGCACTTTGCGAGCCACGGGGCCGTATTGAGTGAAGACATCGCGCTTTTTCACACGGCGGGCCCGCTCGCTTCGGGTGAGCGGAGGCTGGTCGTAGGCGACATGCAACAGCAAATCGAACGGGTCCAGGTCTTTGCCCACTTCATCCGCCAGGGCCTCCAGCAGCACGCCCTGCGATTCCAGCTCTTGCAGCAAAGCGGCCTTGCGGTCGGCCTGTTTCCAGGCCTGCAGGAATTGGTCGAGCGAGTCAAAGCGCTTGCGCAGGTTGATGCGGGTGTAGTCGCGCAGGCTCTCGGTGATGAGCTTGCCTTCGGCGTTGAGGTATTGCACGCGCTCGCGGGCGATCATTACCGTCACGTTGTTACCAAGAATGTATTTCTTAGGGCCATCCGCGGAGTCGCCACCGCCAGCAAAAGGGCCGAGAGGTGTCAGGGAGTCGAAGGGGTCGAGCGCATCGCCGAGCGGGCCTGTCTCGTCCGGCATGCCGCCTGCAACCGCCGGTTCGGGCGGCGTTACCGGTTCGCCGCTGCCGGGTTCGTAGATTTGCACAGGGTCGCCGTCAAAGTCCTTGTCGGCAAACAGTTCTGTGGCGCGCTTGAAGTCGAGGATGGTGAACCAGGTTTTGCCCAGGTCTTCGCGCAGGCGGGTGCCCCGGCCAATGATCTGCTTGAACAGCGTCATGGACTTGATGCCCTGGTCCAGCACGATGAGCTTGCAGGTTTGCGCATCGACCCCGGTGCTCATGAGCTTGGAGGTGGTGGCGATTACCGGATAGGTTTTCTCGGGGTCGATGAAATTGTCGAGCTCCAGCTTGCCTTCGGTGTTGTCGCCGGTGATCTGCACCACGTATTTGGGCTGGGTGGCGCACAGGTCGGCGTTGGCGTTGGCGAGCGCTTGGCGCATGCGGGCGGCGTGGTCGATGTCTTCGCAAAAGACGATGGTCTTGGCGTAGCGGTCGGTGGCCTTCAAATACTCCGTAATCTTGGCGGCCACGGCCACGTCGCGCTGCTCCAGCACGAGCTTGCGGTTCATGTCTGCGCCGGTGTAGATGCGGTCTTCGATGGCGTGGCCGTGTTTGTCGGTCATGCCGGCAGTGGGACGCCAGCCAAAGGTGTCTTTGTCCAGGTCCACGCGAATGACTTTGTACGGGGCCAGGTAGCCGTCTTCGATACCTTGCTTGAGGCTGTAGGTGTAGACGGGCTCACCAAAGTAGTCGGTGTTGGAAACGTCTTTGGTTTCCTTGGGCGTGGCCGTGAGGCCAATCTGCGTGGCGCTGCCAAAGTAGGTGAGGATGTCGCGCCAGGCGGAGTCTTCGGCCGCGCTGCCGCGGTGGCATTCGTCCACCACGATGAGGTCGAAGAAGTCGGGGCTGAACTGCTTGTAGATGTTGCGCTCTTCCTCGGTGCCGGTGACGGCCTGATAGAGCGAGAGGTAAATCTCGTAGCTCTTGTCCACCAGCTTGGTGGTTTTGTTGACCGCAAGGGCCACGTCTTCGACCGACACAGTGCCTTGCGCATCGACTCGCTCCACCCCCTTGGCGTTGGGGCTGAGCTTGGCCATCGCGCCCTTGAAGGGCCGAAAGTCGTTGACCATGGTCTGGTCGATGAGGATGTTGCGGTCGGCCAGGAACAGGATGCGCTTCTTGGCGCCGCTCTTCCAAAGACGCCAGATGATCTGGAATGCGGTGTAGGTCTTGCCAGTGCCGGTGGCCATAACCAGGAGCACCCGATCTTGCCCGGCAGCGATGGCCTCGACCGCGCGGTTCACGGCGTTGAGCTGGTAGTAGCGCGGGGTTTTGTTGGGGGCGTAGTCAAAGCCCGCGACGCGGCTTTCTTCGGCGGACCAGCCCTTCCAGGCGCAATAGCGGTTCCACAGCTCCTGCGGCGACGGGAATTCTTCAAGTGTTAGGTTCTGCTCCAGGACGCCGGTGGCCAGGGTCGCATCGCGGAACACGAAGCCTTCGCCATTGCTGGAGAAGCTGAACGGCACATCGAGCAGTTGGGCGTAGTTGAGCGCCTGGCCCATGCCTGCACCTACGGCGTGCTTGTTGTCCTTGGCCTCAACGACCGCTAACGGAATATTGGCCTTGTAGAACAAGGCGTAGTCGGCCCGCAGCACCGTGCTCTTGTCGCGGTAGGCCTTGCTGCCACGCACCACCACGCGCCCGGCGCGCAGCGGGTACTCCCGAAAAATCTGGTCCAGACCATTCCACCCTGCCTGCTCCATGGCCGGGCGGATGTACTTGTCGCAAATGTCGCTTTCGGAGAGTTTGGTCTTGTCCATTCGGCAGTTGGCACCATCCCCGTGCATTCGAAGGCGGCGTGTAGTTGTTACCGGATACTACAACCCCTTCCCGCCCCTGCCGAAAGAATCATTACGAGTCTGGGCATGTCACGACGTCTGATCAATGCCACATGGGGACAGATCTAAAAATGATGGTACTTTTGATGGTACTTTTCGAAATCAAAAGCGTGAAACCTAGCATTCGCGCGGCTTACGGACGAGTGTTCGAACTCCTCCGGGGCCAGCTCCCCCCGCGCAGCGGAGCCAACCGCTTTTCCCAACCCAACCACGCAACACGCTTCAAAAAGCAACGGCAACACAGCCAACGCTTTTTAAGAGCCAGTTACCTGGGCGCACTAACTCGCGCACCAGAATACCTGAGGCACTACCGGTTTGGCTGCGGGACTGCCGCGTAGTTCATGGCAATTGCCTGCACCACTGCTCCAATGAGGGCGCCATCACTTGCACTCTGGGGCAAAACTTCTCGCACGATCTGGACCGCGTATTCGAGCTGCTCCTTGGCAAGGGCTGCAGACATGGCGTTGCCACGTTTCTCACTGGGCGACGCATCGCGGATCACAAGGCTCATTGAAGGCTCCAAAAAGGTTTAAGGCACAGTATGCGCTGTGCACCATGCACTCCACCGTGCACAACCCGAATCACATCAAAGAAATGCAGATCGCGGATTGGTCAGATGGTCATTGCCCTTAGAGCGCCCTTATTTTGAAGCCCCAAAACAAAAAAGCGCCGCAACAATTGTTGCGGCGCTTTTTCTGATTTGGGGTGGCTGATGGGGCTCGAACCCACGACAACAGGAATCACAATCCTGGACTCTACCAACTGAGCTACAGCCACCGTAGCTTTGTATTATAGCTTGGGATTTTGATCCCTGCAGCCAATTTACTTAATTTTCTGCCGCCGCTTGTACGGTGGCTGATGGCCGAGGTGTCTTGATCTCGGCCTTGAAACGCTTTTTGAGCATCTCGTAATACGCCTGCCCTTCAGCGGACGCCCACCATTGCATGTATTGCTGGCGCTCCTGCTGCGCGCGCTGTCCTTCAGGGGCGGGACGAGGCACGATGCGGTTCACCTTCACCACGGCATAGCCGTCGGCCCCCAAGTCCACACCGACCCAGGCAGGAAGGGCCTCCGCGGCTGGCGCATGCAATGCGGCATCAATCAAGGGCCGGGGCAGGTTCTGAACCTGTTCCCGTGAAATCTGCACAGGAGCGCCCAAGCCGCTGGCGCTTGCCGGGGTGGCCTTCCACGCAGCCAACTTGGTTTCACCTTCCTTGCGGGCCAGCTCCGAAGCCTTCTGCCCGATATAGAGCTCACGCACACGAGCACGCACTTCGTCCAGGGGCAGGGTTTTGGCGGGGGTGTACTGCACCACACGGCCCGCAGCCAGCTGGCTCGGACCTACTTCCACGGCTTCGGTATTGCGCTTGTTCTGCAACGAATCCGAAGAGAAGAGTGCCTCCAGAAACTTGGGGTTGGCCAGCGGTCCGACTGCACCGGGCGCTGGCGCCCGGGTAACGCCGGAAACAGTCTGCACCTTGAGCTTGAGCTTCTCGGCCACCGGCTTGAGGCTGTCTGACTGTTCGTACACGCTATTGGTGAACGCCTCGGCCACTTCCGCAAATTTGCGCTGGGCCTGCTGCTGCTTGAGTTCTGCCTCCATGGTGGGACGCAGTTCTTCGAAGGAAGGCTGACGCGGCGCCTTGATGTCGGTCAATTGGATGATGTGGTAGCCAAAATCGGTCTCCACAACATCGCTGATTTCGCCCTTCTTGAGGGCAAAGGCGGCCTCCTCAAACGGCTTGACCATGGCACCACGCCCGAAGAAATTCAGGTCCCCGCCTGCTGTGGCCGAACCCTTGTCGTCCGAAGCCTTCTTGGCCACGTCCGCAAACGTGGCTGGCGCCTTGCGCACCTGCGCCAGCAGTTCCGTGATGCGGGTCTTGGCCTTCTCGCGGTCCGCAGAAGAGGCATCCTTGGGGGCATTGATCAAGATGTGGCTGGCTCGACGTTCTTCTTTGCCGGCCATCCGCGCCACATTTTCCTTGTAGTAGGTGCGCAGATCGTCTTCATTGAGCGTGATTCCCGAACGCACGCTGTCGAGGTCCAGTACTACGTATTCCACCGCAGCCTGCTCCAGCTGCAGGAACTGTGCGGGATGCGCCTTGTAATAGGCCTCCAGATCCGCATCCGTGGTCGCGACCTTGGTCGAGAAGTCCGTGGATTTGAAACGTACTACCTGAATTTCTCGCTGCTCGTAAAGCGGGTCGAGTGCAAGCTTGACCTGGGTATTGGTGCTGAACGCTGTGCCCATCACGCCACCGATGACCTGATTGATCGACAAGTCGCGGCGCACATTGGCCTCAAAACCTTCAGGCGTCAAACCTTGCGTACCCACCAATGCTCGGTAGGCTTCTGCGTCCAGCGTACCGTCAGCACGCTTGAGCCCGGCGATGGCGGGAATCTCCTGCAGGCTGCGCGCCAGGCGCGCATCACTCGTCACCAAGTGCATTTCCTTCGCCGCAGCAGCCAACACGCGGTCGCGTACCAGACGCTCCAGCGTGGCGTAGCGGGCCTGTGGCGAGTCAAGAAGCTTGGGATCGACCGAGGGAGACTGCGCACGCATGCGGTCAGTCTCCACGCGATGCGCGTTGTCCCAGTCGGTCTGGTTGATCTTGTCGCCATCGACACGTGCCACCACAGGGCTCTTTTCAGAGAAGTAGTTGCTGTCAATGCCTACCAGCACAAACGATGGAATGATCAGCAAGAACAATAAGATCATCACGATCTTGGAGTGCTTGCGGATGGATTCAAACATGGTCGATCTTTCAGAAGGCAAAAAACAAAAGGCGAACTTGCGTTCGCCTTTGTTCGGTGATGGTGGGTCCTGACGGTCTCGAACCGCCGACCTACTCCGTGTAAAGGAGCCGCTCTACCAACTGAGCTAAGGACCCCACCTAAACTGATCCTCAGTTCAAGGCATCTTTCAATGCCTTGCCAGGACGGAACTTCGGAACTTTAGCAGCTTTGATTTTAATCGTAGCGCCCGTACGGGGATTGCGGCCCGTGCGAGCAGCACGCTTGCCGACCGCAAAGGTGCCGAAACCGACGAGCGAAACGGTGCCGCCCTTCTTCAGGGTCTTCTTGACGGCCTCGATCGTGGATTCCAGGGCACGAGCAGCAGCGGCCTTGGAGATGTCGGCGTTGGTAGCGATGTGCTCAATCAGTTCGGTTTTGTTCACAAGAAGCCTCTCGGAAAAGAGTTGATGGAATGTCTCGCGGATATCTGGTCTTCACACGTCCGAAAGCGCAGCCGAAGGCTGGTTGAAAACAGACGGGGGAATGACTGGCATACACAGCAGTGGCTGCTGCATCAGATTAAAGCCATCGAGTTTCCGGGTGTCAATACAACACGCTGGTTTGGCGCAGCGTTGGGGTGAATTCTAGTCGTATTTCACGCTGCGACAGGGCTTGTGGGGCGTTTTTGTCTCAAACACGCCGTATGGGCAGCACTCCGTATTGACACCCCAGTTCCGACAATGCAGCGAGGGCGATTGCACCCAGCATTCACACGCCGAAGCGCTGGGGGATGCGGAATCCACCCCGTGCTATTTCACACGCGCCCGGATTTCTGGCAGCGCCTTCTGCAGGTAATACACCATGGACCAGACCGTGAGCACCGCCGATGCCCAGATCAACCAGGTGCCCCACACCCCCGTGTCAATCACGCCAAACAGACGGGCGTCGTACAGCAGGAACGGGATGGCCACCATCTGCACCGTGGTCTTGACCTTACCGATCATGTGCACGGCCACACTCTTGCTCGCGCCGATCTGCGCCATCCACTCGCGCAAGGCCGAGATCGCGATCTCGCGCCCGATGATGATGAGGGCCACAAATACATCGGCACGCTGCAGGTGCACCAGCACCAGGAGCGATGCACACACCAGAAATTTGTCGGCCACCGGGTCGAGGAAGGCTCCAAAGGACGAGGTCTGGTTGAGCTTGCGCGCCAGGTAGCCATCCAGCCAGTCGGTGGCGGCAAACACCACGAACATCACCGTCGCAATCAGGTTGCGAGTGGCCGGGTCCAGCGGCGCGTAGAACACTCCCACGATCAAAGGTATCGCGACGATGCGCGTCCAGGTCATCAAGGTGGGGATAGTCCAGAACATGGCGGCGATTGTGTCACGTCACGGCGCGGTAGCGGCGCTGTGGATAAGGCTTATCTCAACGCCCTATAAATTTCTTCCGCCAGTTCGCGCGAGATGCCATCCACCGTAACCAGGTCTTCCACACTGGCCGACGCCACCCCGCGCACTCCCCCAAAACGCTGCAGCAACCGCGCCCGTTTTTTGGGCCCGACCCCCGCAATTTCTTCGAGCTGGCCACCGCCCACGCGCACCTTGGCGCGCGCAGCGCGCATGCCCGTGATGGCGAAGCGGTGGGCTTCATCGCGGATCTGCGCCACCAGCATCAGCGCAGCCGAGTCCTTGCCCAGATAAACCTTCTCGCGCCCATCGGCAAACACCAGCTCTTCCAGGCCCACCTTTCGGCCTTCGCCCTTCTCGACACCCACAATGCGCGTCAGATCCAGCCCCAGCGCGGTAAACACCTCGCGCGCCACGCCGACCTGGCCCTTGCCGCCATCGATGAGCACCAGGTCCGGCAGCCGCGCCACGCCTTTGGGCTTAGGGGGTTCGTCCCCTCCCGGCGCGGGGTTGGCCGCAAAGTCGATGCCACCGGCTTCACGCGCCGCCTCGGCCACCTTGCTGTAGCGGCGCGTCAGCACCTGGCGCATGGCGGCGTAATCGTCGCCGCCGGTAATGCCTTCGATCTTGTAGCGGCGGTATTCGCTGCTTTGCATCTTGTGGTGGTGGAACACCACGCACGATGCCTGGGTGGATTCGCCCGCCGTGTGCGAGATGTCGAAGCACTCGATGGTGAGCTGGTCGATGTCCTCGGGCGGCAGGTCCAGCGCCTCTACCAGTGCACGGGTGCGGGCTTGCTGCGAGCCTTCTTCGGCCAGAAGCCGGGCCAGTTGCAGGTCGGCGTTCTTCTGCGCCATGTCCAGCCAGGCGCGGCGTTGCTCGCGGGGCTGGTGGATCGCGGTCACGCGCACACCGGCCTGGTCGCCCAGTGCCTCCAGCAGCGCCTTGTCCACCGGTTCGCTGGTGACCAGCACCGGCGGCACCGGCACGCCGATGTAGTGCTGGGCGATGAAGGCCTCAAGCACCAGCACCTCGACCCGGCGAACGGGCCTGGCCGGCGCGTTTTCATCGACAACCTCAGCCCCCTCGCCCCCCTCTTCCTCAAACACAGCAGCAGCGTCTTCCACATGCACCGGGAAATACGGCCGGTCTCCCAGATGCCGCCCGCCGCGCACCATGGCCAGGTTCACACAGGCGCGGCCGCCTTGCACGCGTACGGCCAAGATGTCCACATCCTTGTCGTCCGCAATCTCGATGGACTGCTGGTGCAGCACGCGCGACAGCGCCTGGATCTGGTTGCGCACCTCGGCGGCCTGCTCAAACTCGAGCTTGTCGGAGTGCGCCATCATGCGCGCCTCCATGGCTTGCAGTACCTCCTGCGTTTCGCCGCGCAGCAGCGCCTCGGCATGCGACACGTCGGCGGCATAGGCCTCGGGCGAGATCAGGTCCACACACGGGCCAGTGCAGCGCTTGATCTGGAACAAAAGGCAGGGCCGCGTGCGGTTGGCAAACACGGTGTCTTCGCAGGTGCGCAGTCGAAACACCTTCTGCAGCAGCTGGATGGTTTCCTTGACCGCCCACGCACTGGGGTACGGGCCGAAGTACCGATGGCGCTTATCCACCGCACCCCGGTAATACGCCATGCGCGGAAACAGCTGGCCGGGCGCGTTGCCGCTGGCCGTGGGAGTGCCTGTGATCTTGAGATAGGGATAGCTCTTGTCGTCCCTGAACAGGATGTTGAACTTGGGGTTCAGCGTCTTGATGAGGTTGTTTTCGAGCAGCAACGCCTCGGCCTCGGAGCGCACCACCGTGGTCTCCATGCGCACGATCTTGCTGACCATGTGACCAATGCGGGTGCCACCATGGTTCTTCTGGAAGTAGCTGGACACCCGGCGCTTGAGGTTGAGCGCCTTGCCCACATACAGCAGCGCATCCTGCGCGTCGAAATAGCGGTACACACCCGGCAGCGCGGGCAGCGCAGCCACCTGCGCCAGGAGTTCTTCGGAATGCACATCAGACATGGCGCGTATTGTGGCCCCGCGCGCAGCCTGCCCCATTCACTATCAAATAAATAGCTGCTAGCGCTTATCCAGCGGGCGCCAGCAGGCTTTTTAATTCAATTTTCCGAATCCTCCGGATCACTCCGCCTCGATCTTGGAGGTTTTCACCACCGTGGCCCAGTTGGCCAGATCGGCCTTCACCTTGTCACCCAGCTGCGCGGGGGTCTGGTAGTCCGCCGTGGCGCCCTGCTCTTGTGCCTTTTGCTGGAAGGCCGGGTTCTGCACCACGGTGCGGATGTCGGCCGTGAGCTTGTCCACCACGGCCTTGGGTACGGCGGCGGGGGCAAACACCGCAAACCACGAGGTGGCATCGACCTTGGGGTAGCCCGCCTCGGCTGTGGTGGGCACATCGGGCAGGCTGGGCAGGCGCTGCTTGCCCGTCACGGCCAGCACGCGCAGCTTGCCGCTGGCGATGTGGGGCATGAAGGGGGGCGCGGTGCCGAATGTCAGGTCCACCTGGCCGCCCAGCAGGTCCTGCAGCGCGGGGCCCGTGCCTTTGTAGGGCACGTGGACCATCTTGATGGCGCCTTGCTGCTCCAGCATGGCACCCGTGACATGCTGCAACGATCCATTGCCCGACGAGGCGTAGTTGAGCTTGCCGGGATTGGCCTTGGCATAAGCGATGAGTTCAGCCAGCGTCTTCACCGGCAGGTCGTTGCGCACCACGATGATCTGCGGAGCCGAGATGACATTGGCCACAGGCTGGAAGTCGCTCTGCTCCCACTGCTTTTGTTTGGTGATGTGGGGCGAGATGACGTGGTAGCCCGAATACTGCATGAGCAGCGTGTAGCCATCGGCCTCGGCCCGCTTGACGGCGCTGGCCGCGATGTTGCCGTTACCCCCGCCCTTGTTGTCTGCGATGACCGACTGGCCCAGCACCGGCGCAAGCGCCTGCGCCAGCATGCGGGCCGACAGGTCGGTGGTGCCACCGGCGGCGGTGGGCACCACCAGGGTCACGTTCTTGGACGGGTAAGCGCCCTGCGCCGCTGCGTGGCCGATGAAGCTGATGGCGGTCAGTGCGGCAAGGGCCAGGGTGGTGAACTGTTTGCGGGTGGTTTTCATGAAAGCGATGTCTCCGTTGTCGTTGTTGTGAAAGGTCTGAGTATCAAAAAGGCAGCAGGGTTCGACAGTCGTGCACCGCTCAATCTACCGTCGCGCCCGTGTCCTTGACCACACGGCTCCACTTGGGCAGGTCGGACTGCACCAGCGCCGCCAGCTGCGCCGCCGTACCCTTGAAGGGCTCGCAGCCCACGGTGGCCAGCTTGTCCACCACGTCCTTGTGCTCCAACGCGCGCGCCACCTCGGCCTGCAACTGCGCCACGATGGGCGCGGGCGTGCCAGCCGGGGCAAACAGCGCATACCAGGGCGCCTGGCCAAAGCCCTTGATAGTCTCGCCAATCGTGGGCGCGTCGGGCAGCGCGGCCACACGCTTTTCATTGACCACACCCAGCACCTTGAGCTTGCCTGCCTTGATGAACGCAATGGCCGACGGCAGGCTTTGCACCGACAGCGGCACTTGCCCGCCCACCACATCGGTGGCGGCTGCGGCGGAACCCTTGTACGGAATGTGCTGCAGCTGGATGCCCGCCGCCTTCTGCAGCATCTCGCCAATCAGGTGGTTCAGCGTGCCGTTGCCCGCCGAGGCAATCGAATATTTGCCGGGGCTGGCCTTGGCCAACGCCACCATTTCGGCCACGGTGTTGGCCGGGAAGGATGGATGGGCCACCAGCACATAGCCCGCCGTGGCCACGGGCGCCACGGGTGCGAAGTCCTTGACCGGATCGAACCCCGGGTTCTTGTACAGCGCAGGGCCAATCACATGGGCGCTGTCGGCCGTGAGCAGCAGCGTGTAGCCATCGCTGCGCGCACGGGCCGTGGCGCCGGTGGCCAGCGTGCCGCCCGCGCCAGGGCGGTTGTCCACGATCACGCTCTGGCCCAGCTGCTCGCTGAGTTTTTGCGCCACCACACGCGCAATGGCGTCGTTGGCGCCACCAGCGGCCTGGGGCACCACCACGGTGATGGGCTTGGAGGGGTATTTGTCCTGCGCGCCCGCAGCCAAAGCAGCGGAGCACAGCACGGCGGCGGTAAAGATGCGGCGGGACAGCGTCGTTTGAAATGTCATGGCTTTTGTCTCCTGGTGTTATGTATGAATGCAGGCTCGCCCGCATTCAGCGGGCAAGCGCCCTTTCGCGAATGGCTTCGAAATCCGCAGGCACCGGGTGCAGCGCCAGGCGCGGGCCCGCCTTGGCAATCTGGCTGGGAATGTCGTGGCCGATCAACACAGGCAGTTGCTGCGCCGCCGCCACCAGTTGCGCCAGATCCACCCCGGTGTCATAGCCCATCAGCGCCAGCGCATGCACGATCTCTTCGCTGCACACATTGCCGCTGGCACCGGGTGCATAGGGGCAGCCGCCCAGGCCGCCCAGCGAGGCATCGAACCGGTCTGCGCCTGCGTCAATGGCCGCCAGCACATTGGCCAGCCCCATGCCGCGCGTGTTGTGGAAATGCAGAGTGAACTCCACCCCCGGCCAGCGCGCGCGGGCGGCCGCCGTGAGCTGGTGCACCTGCGTGGGGTAGGCCATGCCCGTGGTGTCGCACAGCGTGATGCTGCGCACGCCTCGATCCACAAAACGCTGCACCCAGCCGAACACGTCGGCTTCGGGCACATCGCCCTCCATGGGGCAGCCGAACACGCAGGACAGCGACACATTCACCGCCACGTTGGCGCCCTGCGCCAGGGCCACCACTTGCGCCAGCGCCGCGAATGACTGCGCCTGCGTCATGCGCAGGTTGGCCAGGTTGTGGGTGGCGCTGACCGACATCACCAGGTTCAACTCGTCCGTGCGCGACTCGATGGCGCGCTCTGCACCGCGCAGGTTGGGCACCAGCGCGGTGTAGACCGTGCCAGGGCGGCGCGTGATCTCGCGCATCACGACCTCGGCATCTTTCAGCGCTGGAATCGCGGTGGGCGAAGTGAACGAAGTCACCTCAATCTTGGACAGGCCCGCTGCCGACAGCGCATTGCACAGCGCGATCTTGTCGGCCGTGGGCACAAAGGCCTTTTCCATCTGCAGACCGTCGCGCAGCCCCACCTCCTGCATGTGGATGCGGCGGTTTGCGCCCTGCCATACGGTGCTGGATGCACTCATTGAATCACCCCCTTGCTGCGCAACAGCGCGATCTGTGCGGCCGTGAGGCCTGCCTCGGCCAGCACCGCATCGGTGTCGTCGCCCAGGTGCGGCGCGCTGCTGCGGATGCTGCCCGGCGTGGCCGAGAGCTTGGGCACGATGCCGGGCACTTCCACGCTGTAGCCGTCGCGTGTCTGCTGGGTCAGCAGCATGTCGCGGGCGCGGTAGTGCGGGTCTTCCGCAATGTCTTTAGCGGTGTAGACCTTGCCTGCAGGCACGCGGGCGGCGCCCAATGCATCCAGCACCTGCTGCACGGTGCGCTGTGCGCTCCAGGCGCCGATGGCGGTATCGATCTCTTCCACGCGGGCCACGCGGCCGGTGTTGTTGGCCAGGTCCGGCGCAGTGCCCAGGTCGGGCCGGCCAATCGCGTCCATCAGCCGCTTGAAAATGCTGTCGCCATTGCCCGCCACCAGCACCCAGCCATCCGCGCAGGGGTAGGCGTTGCTCGGTGCAATGCCCGGCAGCGCGCTGCCTGCGGCCTCGCGCACGGCACCAAATGCGCTGTATTCGGGGATCAGGCTTTCCATCACGTTGAACACCGCCTCGTGCAGCGCCACGTCAATCACCTGGCCATGGCCGCCGTTGACCTTGCGGTGGTACAGCGCCGTGAGCACGCCGATGGTGCCGTGCAGCGCCGCCAGCGTGTCGCCAATCGAGACACCGACGCGCACCGGCACGCGGCCGGGCTCGCCCGTCAGGTGGCGCAGGCCGCCCATGGCTTCGCCGATGGCACCAAAACCCGGCAGGTCGCGGTAGGGCCCCGTCTGGCCGTAGCCAGAGATGCGCAGCATCACGAGGCCGGGGTTGAGTTGGTGCAGCTCCTCGGGCGACATGCCCCAGCCTTCCAGCGTGCCGGGGCGAAAGTTCTCGACCAGCACATCGGCTTCTGCAATCAGCTGGCGAGCGATGTCCTGCCCCTCCTTTTGCCGCAGGTCCAGCGCCACCGAGCGCTTGTTGCGCGACTGCACCTGCCACCAGACGGAGGTGCCTTCCTTGATGAGGCGCCAGTTGCGCAGCGGGTCCCCCGTCTCCGGGGCCTCGATCTTGATCACGTCGGCGCCAAACTCGCCCAGCGTCTTGCCGCAGAACGGCCCGGCGATGAGCTGGCCCATTTCGATGACACGCACGCCTTGCAGTGCGGCGGGGGAAGCAATGGAATCCATGGAAATGTGTGTCTCCTGCAGGCCTCGCACAGAGGCGGTTCGGTGCGAATCATGCGCAGCACGCGCGGCGCCGTAAATCGCTCAAGCACGAAGCTGCCATCGCAAACCGGCATGGCGGGGGTAACATCCACGATCCATGAAACTCGACCCCGTCTCCCTGCGCCTGTTTGTGGCCGTGATGGAAGAAAACACCATCGCTGCCGCTGCCGCGCGCGAGCACCTGGCCGCCTCGGCCGTGAGCCGCCGCCTGGCCGACCTGGAAGACGCGCTGCAGGTGGCGCTGTTCACCCGCAGCAACAAAGGCACCGAGCCTACCGCCGCCGCCTTTGCGTTGCTGAACCTGGCGCGTGGCGTGCTCAACGACCTGGACGGCATCGCCACGCAGATGCGCGAATACGGCACCGGCGTGCGCGGCCATGTGCGCGTGGTGGCCAACATCTCGGCCATTACGCAGTTTCTGCCGGCCGAGCTGCAGAGCTTTCTGGCGCAACACCCGCAGGTGGACGTGCGTCTGCAGGAGCAGATCAGCACATCAATAGCCCATTCAGTGGCCGAGAACGCGGCCGACGTGGGCATCCTCAATGAAGGCAACTACGGCGAACGCGTGACGCTGCTGCCCTACCGCACCGACGAGCTGGTGCTGGTGGTGCCCACCGGCCACGCGCTGGCACGGCGCAAGGCGGTGCGGCTGGCCGATGCCCTCCCGTTCGACTTCGTGGGTGCCCACCCCAACAGCGCCATCAACAACCAGTTGGCCCGGGCGGCCTCCGCGGCGGGGCTGCCCCTGCGCCTGCGCATCCAGGTGACCAGCTACGACGCGCTGTGCCTCATGGTCAACGCCGGCCTGGGCGTGGGCGTGATGCCGCGCGGCAGCGCCGCGCTGTACCAGGGCAAGCTGGCCGTGCGCACCCTCACGCTGAACGAGCCCTGGGCGCACCGGCGGCTGGCGCTGTGCGTGCGCTCGGAAGAGGCGCTCTCCAGCGTCGCCCGGCTGCTGGTCGATCACCTGCGCAGCCCCCCGCCATCCATCCCCGCCCCATGACCCAGTCTTCCGCCCCCCTGCAGTGGGATGTGTTCTGCCGCGTGATCGACAACTTTGGCGACATCGGCGTGTGCTGGCGCCTGGTGGCGCAGCTGGCCGCACGGGGTCACCGCGTGCGCCTGTGGGTTGACGATGCCTCGGCCCTGCAGTGGATGGCGCCCACAGGCTGCCCGGGTGTGGAGCTGCGCGCCTGGGGTTCGCCACCGCCCGGCCCCGATGAGGCCTCGCCCGATGTGATGGTGGAGGCCTTCGGTTGCGATATTGCTCCTGATTTCATAGCTTATAGCGCTTACCAATCAAGCGCCAAAGGCCAAGAAGACCGAAAACCTGTCTGGATCAACCTGGAATACCTGTCGGCCGAAAGCTACGTGGAGCGCCATCACAAGCTGTCCTCGCTGCTCTCGTCCGGCCCCGGCGCAGGCTGGACACGCTGGTTCTTCTACCCGGGCTTCACGCCCGCCACGGGCGGCTTGCTGCGCGAGCGCGACCTGATGGCGCGGCGCGAGGCGTTTGACCGCGGCACCTGGCGCGCAAAGCACGCGTCGGCGTTCGGGCTGGGCGATGGTGGCCCAGAGCAGCGCTGGGTTTCGCTGTTCTGCTACGAACCCGCCGCCCTGCCGGAGCTGTTGTGGCACTGCCAGGCACAGCCCACGCAGTTGCTGGTGACACCGGGCCGCCCCACGGCCGCCGTGCGGGCAGCGCTGGCGGAGCACGGCGTCCAAAATATGAGCCAAATTGGCCGCCAGCGCTTATCTGGCGGGCGCGAGCAGCTATTGATTTCATACCTCCCCCCCCGCCCCCAGCCCGCGTTTGACGAGATGTTGTGGGCCTGCGACTTCAATGCCGTGCGTGGAGAAGACTCGCTGGTGCGTGCGCTCTGGGCCGGGCAGGCGCTGGTCTGGCAGATCTACCCGCAGCACGACAACGCGCACCACGATAAGCTCTGGGCGTTTCTGGACTGGCTGCAGGCCCCCGCGTCCCTTCGGCAATTCCACGCCACCTGGAACGGGCTGGACACCGCGCCGCTGCAATGGCCCGACGACGACACCCTGGCCGAGTGGACGGCATGCATTCAGGCTGCCCGCGCGCGCCTGCTGACGCAGGACAACCTCGTCGCACAACTTTTGGGCTTTGTCGCCGAAAAACGGTAAAATCCGAGGCTTTGCGCAAAACAGGTACGGCATGTCAGTGCCCCCACCCCGCGCATTCCCGCCGCGGAACATGCATCGGCAGGGCAAACCAGCAGATCCATCCGCCAGTTTGCCGGCCCGTGCGTTGAGCGGCCCCAACCCAAGCAACATGCTATGAAAATCGCTCAAGAAATCCGCGCCGGCAACGTCATCATGCACGGCAAGGACCCCATGGTCGTCCTGAAGACCGAATACGCCCGCGGCGGCCGCGGTGCCGCCACCGTGCGCATGAAGCTCAAGAGCCTGATCGGCAACTTCGGCACGGAAAACGTGTTCAAGGCCGACGACAAGATCGACAACGTGATCCTGGACAAGAAGGAGTGCACTTACTCCTATTTCGCCGACCCCATGTATGTCTGCATGGACACCGAGTTCAACCAGTACGAAGTCGAAGCCGAGAACATGGGCGACGCACTGAACTACCTGGAAGACGGCATGTCTCTGGAAGTGGTGTTCTATGACGGCAAGGCCATCTCGGTCGAACTGCCCACCAGCGTCGAGCGCGAAATCACCTGGACGGAACCTGCCGTCAAGGGTGACACGTCCGGCAAGGTGCTCAAGCCCGCCAAGATCGCCACCGGCTTCGAAGTGCCTGTGCCCCTGTTCGTCAGCCAAGGCGACAAGATCGAAATCGACACCCGCACCGGCGAATACCGCAAGCGCGTGTAATTCCCCCTGTGCAGTTCTCCCTGTCGGGAGAACGCCCACAAAAAAGGCTTCCCGAGGGAAGCCTTTTTTATTGATTTTGGCCGCCAGCGCTTATTCATAAAGCGCCTGCAGCTATCAATTACGCAGCAATCAGATGGGTTGCGCCACCAGATCGTGCCCCCGCACGCCCACGATGCGGGCCTTGGTGAACTCGCCCACCTTCATCGTCTTGCTGATCTTCTCAGGCGGCAGCAGCTGCACGGTCCCGTCGATCTCGGGCGCATCGGCATAAGTGCGGCCCACGCCCCCCTTGCGGCCCAGGCCTGGGGCGGAATCGACCAGCACCTGCATGGTGGCGCCCACGCGGCGCTGCAGGCGGGCGATGGAGACTTCCTCGGCCACGGCCATGAAGCGGGCGCGGCGCTCCTCGCGCACTTCCATGGGCAGCATGCCGGGCAGCTCGTTGGCGGCGGCGCCGTTCACGTCGCTGTAGGCAAAGCAGCCCGCGCGGTCGATCTGCGCCTCGCGCACGAAGTCCAGCAGGTGTTGGAATTCTTCTTCCGTCTCGCCGGGGAAGCCGGCGATGAAGGTGCTGCGGATGACCAGCTCCGGGCAGACCTCGCGCCAGCGCTGGATGCGTTCCAGGTTGCGCTCGCCACTGGCGGGGCGCTTCATGCGCTTCAACACGTCGGGGTGGCTGTGCTGCAGCGGCACATCCAGGTAGGGCAACACGCGGCCCGTGGCCATCAGGGGCAGCACGTCGTCCACGCTCGGGTAGGGGTACACGTAGTGCAGGCGTACCCAGGCGCCGTAGGGCTCGGCAATCTCGCCCAGGGTCTGCACCAGCTCCAGCATGCGCGTCTTCACGGGCTTGCCGTCCCAGAAGCCGGTGCGGTACTTCACGTCCACACCGTAGGCAGACGTGTCCTGGCTGATCACCAGCAGCTCCTTCACGCCGCCTTCGAACAAGGCCTTGGCCTCGCTGAGCACGTCGCCGATGGGGCGCGACACGAGGTCGCCGCGCATCGACGGGATGATGCAGAAGGTGCAGCGGTGGTTGCAGCCCTCGCTGATCTTGAGGTAGGCGTAGTGCTTGGGCGTGAGCTTGATGCCCGCAATGCCAAAGCCGCCGGGCACCAGATCCACAAACGGATCATGGGGCTTGGGCAGGTTCAGGTGGACAGCATCCATCACCTCCTGCGTGGCATGCGGACCGGTCACAGCCAGCACGCTGGGGTGCATCTTGCGCACCATGTTGCCACCGTCTTCACCGGTGCGTGCACCCAGGCAGCCAGTGACGATGACCCGGCCGTTCTCGGCCAGCGCCTCGCCAATCGTGTCCAGGCTTTCCTTGACGGCGTCGTCAATGAAACCGCAGGTGTTGACGATGACCAGGTCTGCACCGTGGAACGTCTTGGAGGTTTCGTAACCCTCGGCGCTCAGTTGCGTGAGGATCAGTTCGGAATCGGTCAGCGCCTTGGGGCAGCCCAGGCTGACAAATCCGACTTTGGGTGTTTTCGTGGGGGACAGTACTTCGCTCATATCCCCGTATTGTCCCAGTTCCGGCGTTGAACCGTGGGTTTGCCCCTTCACCGCAGTGATTACCGCGCCTTGCAGACCCAGAAAAGAGCACGATCAAAGCCAGTGTCGCCATGCAAGGGCCGCCCCGCCGCACGGACGGCGCCCCCTTTGGGAGGAGAAGCCGCGAAGCGACCCTGTGGTTACCTTTTTAAGCCAAAAGCACCCAACATCTGCTCCGTCTGCTTTTGCATCTGCTCCTGCATTTGCGTGAGCATGGACTGCGACTGCTCCACATAGTTGCCCATCATGCCCTTGAGCATGGGCGACTGCAGGTTCATGAACTGCGCCCACATCTCCGGCGTCACGCTTTGTGATTGCTCGGCCAGCTTGGCCTGCACGTCGGTGAAGGCCTGCACGTTCTTCTCGAGATAGGCGCCCATGAAGCCCTGCATGGCATGGCCATAAAAACGGATGATGTTGGCCAAAACCGCCTCGGTAAACATCGGCGCGCCACCGGCCTCTTCTTCCAGAATGATCTGCAGCAAGATGCTGCGTGTGAGGTCTTCCCCTGTCTTGGCGTCGCGCACCACCACCTGCTGGTTGGCCATGACAAGCTGGCGCACTTCAGCCAAGGTGATGTAGGTGGAGGTGTCTGTGTCATACAGACGGCGATTGGGGTACTTCTTGATGACACGCTGGACCGACTTGGATGCAGCGCTTTTCTGTTCGGACACAACGAACTCCTCGGGCTCAGAACCCATGTATTGCAGTGCAGCACATTCTAGGGAGAGTGCGCCACGGCAGCGGCAAAGGAATACCCTGATCGTGGACTAGAAGCCGCTGTCGCGGCCGCGACAGCAGCTTTTCGCGCGGCGTTGCGGCAGCGCGTGTCGACTTGAGGATTTTCATGACTGCTCGGCGGCGTCACCAAGGAAAAAACGCCTGTTCAGTGCAGTAACTACCCCTGGCGCTCAAGCGCCAACAAGGAGAGCTTCGGCGTTATTTGCGTTCGACAGGCCACGAGCCCTGCAAATGCGCCAGCTTCCACCGGCCCATTCCGCCCACTCTGCCCACGCCCTAAAGATCCACACACTCGTCAGGCCTAGTCCCATCCAAGGTGAGCAATGCAAGCGCCCAATAGAGCTGCGCTTCATGCCACCCTTGCGAGGCAACTGACCCGCCCGCGCTCGCTCACTCAGTACCCCATCTTGAAATACGCCACCACCAGCACTGCCATGGTGGAGGCCACCGCAGCAAGCCAGAAGACCCGAATGTCGTACATGCCGAGTTCAGGATCGGTGTCGACAAAACCTTGCTGGACTCTCGAAGAACTGGCTGAAGTTTTCATGATGGCGTCCCTTCTCTTTGAAGCCCCCAAGTTAACGCGGCCCTGAATCTCTTCGTGTCAGACAAAAACCAATCTATCTACTTCCACCGGGGCACTTCTCTGCCTGGTCCTTTCGCCTACCCCAGGGACACAAGCAAGCACCGGCACTTTCGGGGTCAGGAAAGAAAACGATGCTCGTAGGCAGGAAAACGAGCAACGATGACCCCTGCGTCTTTTGGGGCTCGAAGGGTGATGGCAAGATTGCTGGCGAACGCGTGACTGAGCCGACAGTGGTCACACCCGCGAAATTGGTGCACAAGGCACCATCAGCGCTCAAGATCAAACCCGCCTGGGGCCGGGACCCAACGAGTGCGGCTTGATAGACCGACAGCATCCGGAACGAAACACTGGATGTTTGCCAAACTAAGACACTTTCCGCCAACCTCCCTCGGCGGGCTCCTGCCTGGATGCACACCAACGAGCACATGCCGCTGCCTCTTCCAAGCTCAGCGTTACGCAGCCTGTTTCAGGCAATAGTTGAAGGGCAGGAGAAGCGAAGGCAGAGGCTATGCTGAGTCACAAAAAAGAAAACCGGCTCAGGGCCGGTTGTCTTCATCAATTTCCCGCATGCTTTGAGACTGGTTGATCTCAAGCGAGAGAATTTGGTAGGCGCGATTGGACTCGAACCAACGACCCCCACCATGTCAAGGTGGTGCTCTAACCAGCTGAGCTACGCGCCTGTCGTTGTTTAGCTTTCGATTATAGCCATAAAAATCGAGGCTCCATTCAAAATAGAACACTACATGGCAAAGACTGCCGGCGGCGCGCTGCCCATCCCCCTGAAGCAGAAATTCAGCGCCTGCGCGCGGAGCGCACTCCAGACACGCCAGCCACGATGCCCAGCACCTTGTTCAGGCGGCCCGAGTCAGCCACTTCCACAGTGAAGGTCATCCACGCCGTGCCTTTCACCGACTGGGTCTGCACGCCGATCACATTGGTCTTCTCGCGCGCAAACACTTCGGAGATGTCGCGCAGCAGGCCCTGGCGGTCGGCGGCTTCTACAGCGACGTCCACGGGGTACACGGCCGCAACCGCCGCCGACTTGGAGGCGCCCCACTCCACCTCGATGACGCGCTCGCCGCTGCGTGCCGCCATTTCCCGAAAGTTGCTGCAGTCGGCCCGGTGCACGCTCACGCCCTTGCCACGCGTGACAAACCCACGGATCAGATCAGGGGGAGCGGGTTTGCAGCACTTGGCCAGCTGGGTCATCAGCGAATCGATGCCCACCACCAGCACCCCGCCCTTGGGGGCGGCATCGTTGGTGCGTGTCTTCTTGAGCAGCAGGTAGTCGTCGGGTTGCAGGACCGGCTCGGGCGGGCGCAGCACCGTTTCGATGTTGCGCAGCGAGAACTCGTCCTTGCCCACCACTTCAAACAAAGCATCGGCGGACTTGAAGCCCAGCTGCACCGCCAGGTCATCCAGTTTGACGGAGGTCTTGCCCTCGCGCTGCAACAGCTTTTCGACCGCCTCGCGGCCACGGGCCACGGTTTCATGGGTGGCCTGGGCGTTGAACCAGGCGCGCACCTTGGCCTTGGCGCGGTTGCTGGTGAGGTAGCCCAGCTCGGCATTGAGCCAGTCGCGCGAAGGGCGGCCTTCCTTGACGGTGGAAATCTCCACCGTCTGCCCGTTTTGCAGCGGTGTGTTGAGCGGCACCATCGCGCCGTCCACCCGGGCACCCCGGCAGCGGTGCCCCACACTGGTATGCACGGCATAGGCAAAGTCCACCGGTGTAGCGCCCTGGGGCAACTCCACCACGGCGGCGTCTGGGGTCAACACATAGATGCGGTCTTCAAACAGGCCCCGGTTGGGCAAGGCGCCCGAGAGATCGCGCTCCCAGGCCAGCAACTGGCGCAGCACCGCAATCTTGGCGTCGTATTCGCCCGTGGCCGAAACCCCTGCATAGCCCTTGCTGCCCGCCTCCTTGTAGGCCCAGTGCGCCGCAACGCCATGTTCGGCATGGTCGTGCATGGCCTGGGTGCGGATCTGGATCTCGATGGGTTTGCCGTGGTCGTCGCGCACGATGGTGTGCAGCGACTGGTAGCCGTTGGGCTTGGGCTTGGCGATGTAGTCGTCAAACTCTTCCACGATGGGCTTGAACTGCTCGTGCACCCAGCTCAGGGCGGCGTAGCAGTCCTTCACTGTGGGCACCACCACGCGCAGCGCACGGATGTCGAACACCTGGTCGAAGTTGAGCGACTTGCCGCGCATCTTCTTGACGATGCTGTAGATGTGTTTGGGGCGCCCCTGCACGCTGGCGCTGATGCTGCGCGCGCGCAGGTCGGCTTCGAGCCGGGCGCGCAGCTGCTCCATGTACACCTCGCGCTCGCCGCGCTTTTCATCCAGCAGGCGAGCCACTTCCTTGTAGGTGTCGGGCTCCAGGAAACGGAAGGACAAGTCTTCAAGTTCCCACTTGACCTGCCAGATGCCCAGGCGGTTGGCCAGCGGCGCAAACACCTGCAGCGACTCGCGCGCCAGGCTGGGCGATACCGGGCGTTTGCTCGCCGCATGAAAGCGCAGCGTCTGCAGGCGCGAGGCCAGGCGCAGCATCACCACACGCAGGTCGCGCGAGAAAGCGAGCAGCATCTTGCGCACGTTCTCGGTCTGCACAGCAGGGTCTTCCAAGTGCTCGGCGGTGCGGGCCTGCTGCTGCACGCGCATGAGCTTGGTGGTCTCTACCGCCAGTGCTGCAAAATTTGCGCCGAAGGCCTTGGCAATCACCTCTTCGGGCTTGTTCAGGTGGATGCATGCATGCACCAGATAGCTGGCGGCCTGCATGGCCTCCGAGCCGCCAATGCCCTTGAGGATGGCAGCCACGGCATCAGCGTGGGCCAGCGTGTTTTCGCCGGAATCCAGCGTTTCGCCGGCCATCAGGGGTTCAGCAAAGGCTCGCGCACGCGACAGCGCGTTCACCTGCTCGGGCAGCGTGTGCGCGGTGGCGGCAATGAGCTGGGGGACGGCGTCGGCCTGAGGGGTGTGGGACGCCTGTGCGGGAGGGTAGGTTTTCATCCGGCCACAGCACCTTCCGCCGTCAGCAGGAAGCCCGTGACCGCAGCCACCTGATCGGCCGCCACCAGCGTGGGCGCATGCCCTACACCTTCAAATTCGACCACTTGCGCGCGGGGCCCACGCTGCGCCATGGCCAAAGCGGTTTCACGCGACAGCAGGTCCGACTGCGCACCGCGCAGCAACAGGGTGCGCGCGGTGATGTGGTCATACAGCTGCCACAGCATGGCCTCGCCCGCCACAGCAGACTCTTGCGTCAAGGTCTTGAACGGTACAGCGATGGCGGGGTCGTAGTGCAGCGTGATGCCGCCACCGGCAGCTTCCGGCACTGCGCGCACCATGGCGCGCGACAAATCCAGCCACTGCTCGGGCGTGTGGGGGCCAAAACTGCTGGAGATAGCCCACATGGCATCAGCCGCTTGCTGCAGCGATTCAAACCGCGCCAGTTGCCCCAGGTACAAGCCGATGCGCTGCAGGGCCTCCCACTGGATGACGGGACCCACGTCGTTGAGCACCAGCCTGCGCATGGGCACCGGCAAGGGCAAACCTGGCTGCCCCACGATGGCCAAGCCGATCAGCCCGCCCATGCTGGTACCCACCCAGTCGAGGGTGGTGATAGGCGCTTGCTGGTGCAGTTGGGCCAGCAGGGCCAGCATGTCGGCGGCGTACTGGGGAATCTGGTAACCCATCGGGTCGGCAAGCCAATCGCTCTGGCCGCGCCCGACCACGTCGGGGCAGATCACACGGGCATGCTGGCTCAACGCACGCGCCAGGGTGTCGAAGTCGCGCCCCTGGCGCGAGAGGCCATGCACACAGACCACCACATGGGGATGCGCCGGGTTGCCCGTGGCATTCCACTCCCAATACGCCATGCGGTGGTGTGTAGCCTCGGATGTGGAAGAGTTACCGGAAGACACCACAGGCACCCCGGGGCCAGGGCACAGTACGTAGTTCAGCGTAGGTTCAATCATGGGTGCGAAATCCGGGGGGCAGCGCTTGATAATGCAAGTGAAAGTCGGCTCGCATCGCCAGGCCATGCAAGCCGACTTTTCCTTGCGTTGCATCGTAATTCATTCGGAGAGACTCTCATGCTGAAAGGCAAAACTGCACTCGTCACCGGCTCCACCAGCGGCATTGGCCTTGGCATCGCCAAGGCGCTGGCCCGCCAGGGCGCCAACATCGTGCTCAATGGCTTTGGTGATGTGGATGGCCCCCGCGCCGAGGTGTTGGCGGCTGGCGAAGCTGCTGGTGCCAAAGTGGCCTACCACGGTGCGGACATGAGCCGCGTGTCCGACATCGAAGACATGATGAAGTACAGCGCCGCGCAGTTTGGGCGCGTGGACATTCTGGTGAACAACGCAGGCATCCAGCACGTGGCCAATGTGGAGGACTTCCCCGTGGAACGCTGGGACTCGGTGATCGCGATCAACCTCACAAGTGCCTTTCACACCTCGCGCCTGGCGCTGCCGGCCATGAAAAGCGCCGACTGGGGCCGCATCATCAACCTGGCTTCGGTGCACGGCCTGGTGGGCTCGGCACAGAAGGCCGCGTACGTGGCGGCCAAACACGGCATCGTGGGTCTGACCAAGGTCACCGCGCTGGAGAACGCCACCAGCGGCGTGACCTGCAACGCCATCTGCCCCGGCTGGGTGCTGACACCCCTGGTACAAAAGCAGGTGGATGCCAAGGCGGCCGAACACGGCCTGTCGAACGAAGACGCCAAAAAGCTGCTGCTGGGCGAAAAGGAGCCCTCCATGCAGTTCACCACGCCCGAAGAACTGGGCGAACTGGCCGTGTTCTTCTGCTCCCCCGCCGCCAACAATGTGCGTGGCGTGGCATGGAACATGGACGGCGGCTGGGCAGCGCAATGAAGGCAACAACCCCCTGAGCGGCTGCGCCGCATACGCTGCTTGGCGGCCCTTGCGCGGCACCTGCTGGGCGGGGACGTGCCAGTTCAGGCGCTGCAGGGAACTATAAAATTGATAGCTACCAGCGCTTGTTGAATAAGCGCTGGTAGCCAATTTTTCTCAAGAATCAGCGCATCTGCACAGAACCCGACACGTTCACGATAACCTGGGCCTTGCCCGCCTCGACCGGCACGGCGGAATCGGAGAACGAGCCCGCCTTGGCCTCCATGGCCATCATGCGCGGACGGGGGCCAGGCACCATCTCGTTGCTGTTCACCGCCACCTCGCGCAGGCTGTAGTTGCTGAAACCAAAACCCTTGGCCAGCTCGGCAGCGCGGGCCTTGAACTGCTCGATGGCCTGGGTCTGGGCCTCGCCCTCCACCTTGGCCCGGGCCTCGCGCGACAGGCCGAAAGCCACATTGCTGATGGCCAGGGTCTGGATCTTGCCGGCCGTGGCCGTGATGCGCGCAAAGTCGCGGCCTTCCAGCACCAGCTCGGCACGGCCCTGCCAGCCGTTGATCTTCCCGTCCTTGCCATAGCGCGGGTACAGCCCGAACGGGCCGGTACGCACATCCAGCTGGCCCGGCTGGGCGTTGCGCTTGGCTTCGGCCAGGGCCGCGTCCAGCGCCTGCTTGAGTTGTGCCTGCACCGTGGCAGCGTCGGCGGCTTCCTTGCTGGTAGCCAGATTGAGCACCAGCAGGTCCTGCTGCACTTCCACCGTGCCCGTGGCCGACAACTGAACGATGTTGCGCAGTTCGGTGGTTGGTGAATTTTGTGCAAAAGAAGCTCCAGCGCATGCAATCAATGCGCTGACAGCTATCAATTTAGTAGTAATTTTCATCACAAAGGTGTCCTTGATATCGGTGCACGGTCCGGGGCCGGGCCATGCGGGGCACCACCTTAACCGCACTGCCCGCCCACTGCGATGAAGCCCCTCCACCGCGCGTGCGAAGCTGGGCAAAACTTGTAACAGTTGGTCAAACCCACCCCCAAAACCCGAACTTCGGCGTTCCAAGTGGTCAGAATCGGCTCTGTTACAAATTGGACTTGGGATCAAGATGGCCACAACAACCAATCGCACCGACAAAGTTCTGGTGGTGGACGACGATGCACGAATCCGTGATCTGCTGCGCCGCTACCTCACGCAGGAAGGCTTTGAAGTCATGGTCGCCGAAGACGGCAAGGCGCTCAACCGCCTGCTGCTGCGCGAGACCGTGGACATCATCGTGCTCGACCTGATGATGCCGGGCGAAGACGGCCTGTCCATTTGCCGCCGCCTGCGTGCCGCCAATGACCGGACGCCCATCATCATGCTCACCGCCAAGGGCGAGGACGTGGACCGCATCGTGGGCCTGGAAGTGGGTGCCGACGACTACCTGGGCAAGCCGTTCAACCCCCGCGAACTGCTCGCGCGCATCCACGCTGTGCTGCGCCGCCGCCCCGCGCAGGAAGCGCCTGGCGCACCGTCGGGCGACAACGAGGTCGTGACCTTTGGCCCCTTTACCTTCGACCTGGGCACCCGCGCACTGCAGCGCAATGGCGAAGAGTTGCCCCTGACCACCGGCGAATTTGCCATGCTCAAGGCGCTGGTACGCCACCCGCGCCAGCCCCTGTCGCGCGAAAAGCTGGCCCTGCTGGCCCGTGGCCGCGAGTTCGAACCGTTTGACCGCAGCCTGGACGTGCAGGTCTCGCGCCTGCGCAAGCTGGTGGAAGTGGATGCAGCCGCACCGCGCTACATCCAGACCGTGTGGGGAGTGGGCTACGTGTTCGTGCCGGACGGAACCAGCTGACCCCCCTCTCCTTGTCTGTATGCACAATTCCGACGGCAATCCGAGGTCGAGATCATCATCGTTCCGGCAGTCCGTGACCGCTTCCCCCGACGCCACCAGCCCCGCCCCTCTGGAGTCCTTGAGACAGGCTCGGGAGCAGCGGGCGCGTGTGGGCCTCAATCTCTTCTGGCGCACTTTCTTCCTGCTGGCACTGCTGCTGGTGGGGAGCATTCTGGCGTGGCTGCAAACTTTGCGGGCGCTGGAGTTCGAACCGCGCACCCTCCACACCGCGCAGCAGATCGCATCACTGGTGAACCTGAGCCGCGCGGCGCTGGTGCATTCCGACGCCATTGCCCGCGTGTCGCTCATCAAGACCATGGCCGACCAGGAAGGCGTGCGCATCCTGCCGCGTGAACCACGCGACAAGTTCGAGCTGCTGGAGGGCACGGCCCTGGGCAACCGCCTGACCGACGAACTCACGCAACGCCTGGGGCCCGACACCATCGTGGCGCAAAACGTGAATGGAGAAACCGGCCTGTGGGTCGGCTTCAACATCAATGGCGACCCCAACTGGCTGCTGATGGACCGTTCACGCTTCAGCCCGGCGGGCGGCCGCACCTGGCTGATCTGGCTGATCACGGCGGGGGCGCTGTCATTGGCTGGCGCTGCGGCCATTGCACGGCTGATCAACCGGCCGCTCAAGCAACTCTCTTACGCCGCCAACCGCGTCAAGGACGGCGACTTTGCAGCCAGTCACCTCGACGAAGAAGTGGTGACCAGCGAAATCCGAGAAGTGAATATCGGCTTCAACCGCATGGCACAAAAACTGGCCAAGCTGGAGCAAGACCGTGCCGTGATGCTGGCTGGCATTTCGCACGACCTGCGCACGCCGCTTGCCCGCCTGCGGCTGGAAACCGAGATGAGCGTGACCGATGAAGTGGCGCGCGAGCACATGGTGGCCGACATCGTTCAGCTTGATGCCACGATCGACAAGTTCCTCGACTACGCACGGCCCGACCACGTCACGCTGACACCCGTCAACCTGCATGCCGTGGTGTCGTCTTGCGTCTATGCCGTGCAAGACCATCGGGAACTGCAGATCACGATGTCCGTGCCCGAAGACCTCAATGTGCTGGCCGACGAAGTGGAACTGGCCCGCGTCATCTCCAACCTGCTTGAGAACGCGCGGCGCTACGGCAAGGCCGAGGACACGGGTATCACCAACGTGGACATTGCCGCCAAAGGCCGCGAGAACTGGGTGCTGATCAAGCTGCGCGACCATGGCCCCGGCGTGCCGCCGGAGCAATTGTCGAATCTCACCAAGCCCTTCTTTCGCGGTGACTCTGCTCGCACCGCAGCGGCAGGCGCGGGGCTGGGGCTTTCCATCGTGGACAAGACCGTGCAGCGCATGGGCGGCATCTTTGCGCTGGCCAACTCCAGCACGGGCGGCCTGGTGGCCCACCTGCAACTGCAGCGCGCCACCGACTTGCCCGATGGCGCGGACCCCAAGCAGAGACTGCAGCGGCCCTCCATCAAACGCCAGTTGCCCCGACGCCGGGCCGAAGACCGGACAGCCTGAGCGCTCAGCTGCCGCGAACCACCACCCAGCAAAAAGCCCCGTCCGTCGGGGCTTTTTGATTTGGTGGGGTCGTTCCCCATCCGCACGGCTAAACCGCGAAGTTCACCGCACCATGCAAGGCGCCTTGTTGTTGAACTTCCATCCAGGGATCAGGTACTGCATGGCGACCGCATCGTCGCGTGCGCCCAGCCCGTGCTCCAGGTACAGGCGGTGGGCCCGATCGACCTCGTCCATGTCCAGCTCCACGCCCAGGCCGGGCTTCTTGGGCAGCTGGATGAAGCCGTCCTTGATCTGGAACGGCTCCTTGGTCAGGCGCTCACCGTCCTGCCAGATCCAGTGCGTGTCGATCGCCGTCACGCGGCCGGGGGCGGCGGCGCCGACGTGGGTGAACATGGCCAGCGAGACGTCGAAATGGTTGTTGGAATGCGAGCCCCAGGTCAGGCCGAAGGCCTGGCACATCTGCGCCACGCGCACCGAGCCAGCCATGGTCCAGAAGTGCGGGTCGGCCAGCGGGATGTCCACCGACTGCAGGGCCAGGCTGTGCGCCATTTCGCGCCAGTCGGTGGCCACCATGTTGGTGGCGGTGGGCAGGCCCGTGGCACGGCGGAACTCGGCCATCACCTCGCGGCCCGAGAACACGCCTTCGGCGCCGCAGGGGTCTTCGGCATAGGCCATCACGCCGTGCAGGTCGCGCGTGATGCGCACCGCATCTTTCAGCAGCCAGCCGCCGTTGGGGTCCAGCGTCACGCGCGCCTCCGGGAAGCGCTCGTGCAGCGCGCGGATGGCCTCGACCTCTTCCTCGCCACGCAGCACGCCGCCCTTGAGCTTGAAGTCGGCAAAGCCATAGCGCTCGTACGCGGCTTCGGCCAGGCGCACGATGCCGTCGGCCGACATGGCCTTCTCGTTGCGCAGGCGAAACCAGTCGTTGTCGGCACCGGGCTCGGTGCGGTAGGCCAGGTCGGTCTTTGCGCGGTCGCCCACGTAGAACAGGTAGCCCAGCATCTGCACCGCCTCGCGCTGCACACCGTCGCCCAACAGCGCGGCCACGGGCACGTTCAGGTGCTGGCCCAGCAGGTCGAGGAAGGCCGACTCCACCGCCGTCACGGCGTGGATGGTGATGCGCAGGTCGAAGGTCTGCAGGCCGCGCCCGCCCGCATCGCGGTCGGCGAACTGGGCGCGCATGGCGTTGAGCACGGCGTTGTGGTGGCCGATGGGCCGGCCCACGATCAGCGGGCGCGCGTCCTCGATGGTCTGGCGGATCTTCTCGCCGCCAGGCACCTCGCCCACCCCGGTGTTGCCCGCGCTGTCGCGCAGGATGATCAGGTTGCGCGTGAAGAAGGGGCCGTGCGCGCCGCTCAGGTTCATGAGCATGCTGTCGTGGCCCGCCACGGGCACCACGCGCAGCTCGGTGACGACGGGGGTGCTGGTGACCAACGGTGTAGAAGAGGCGTTCATGGTGTCGAGAATCAGGTTGGAAGGCGAAGGCGCCTCATGGAGAAATCAGTCGGCAGTGATCTTGCGGGTTTCGATGACCGTCTTCCAGCGGGCGAACTCGCGCGCCTGGTAGGCGGTGAAGGCTTCGGGCGTGCTGGCCACGATCTCCAGGCCCTGGTCGAGCATGCGCTTCTTCACCGCAGGGTCGTTCATGGCGGCGACGGCGGCGTCCGACAGCTTCTTCTTGAGCGCAGGCGGCAGGCCCTTGGGCGCGGCCATGCCCTGCCACGAGTAGACCTCGGCACCGGCCACGCCGGCCTCGGCCAGAGTGGGAACATCGGGCAGCACGGGGCTGCGCTTGTCGCCGGTGACGGCAATCGCATGCAGCTTGCCGGCCCGGATGTGCGCGAGCACCGCGTTCACGTTCTGAAACGAAAACTCCACCTGCCCGCCCAGCAGGTCGTTGATGGCCGGGGCACCGCCCTTGTAGGGGATGTGCAGGCCCTCGGTACCGCTCTGCTGCCAGAACACTTCGGCCGAGAGGTGGTCCGACGAGCCGTTGCCCGAGCTGGCGAAGCTCACCTTGCCGGGGTTGGCCTTGAGCTGGGCGATCACCTCCTTCACGGTGCGTGCCTTTTGCGCCGGCGAGGCCACCAGCACATTGGGCGCCTGCACGGGCACGGTGATGTAGTCGAAATCCTTGAGCGCGTCGTACGGCACGCTCTTGAGCAGGTGCGGCGCCACGACGAAGGCACCCAGCGAAGACACCAGCAACGTGTAGCCATCGGCCTGCGCACGCTTGACCATGCCCGCGCCCAGCGTGCCTGTGGCACCGGGGCGGTTGTCCACCACGAAGTTCTGGCCCAGCTTGTCCCCCATGTGCTGCGCCATGGCCCGGGCCACCATGTCGGTGGAACCACCGGCCGGGAACGGCACGACGATGGTCACGGGCTTCTCGGGCCAGGGGATGGTCTGCGCCGTTGCGGCAAAGGCCAGGGTGCAGGCGCTGGCAACCAGCAGCAGTTGTTTCTTGAGGAACATGGCGGATGTCTCCGGAGGTGATGGGGGTGTTCGATGGCCCTCTTGTGGGGCCTTGTTCAAAGAGGTGCGTGGGGCAGACAGAGAGGGAGTAGTCCTTACTGCGGCCCAAGCTTTTTGATCAACGCGGCAAGCTCTTCCATCTCACCAGGCTTGAGATCCGTGAGCGGAGCCCGCACCGGGCCGCCGTCATGGCCCACGATCCTGGCGCCCGCCTTGATGATGCTCACGCCGTAGCCTTCCACCCGGTTGCGAATCGCCAGGTAAGGCATGAAGAACTCCTTGAGCAACTTGTGCTGCGTGG
>NZ_LMJC01000010.1:0-59776 GCF_001429215.1 Acidovorax sp. Root267 | reverse complement strand
CCCACAGTGTTAGTGCCAGTAAACGTGATCAGCAGGGGGTGCGGATAAAAACTTGGACTGGTTTTATGCCGCAAGTCCAAGGCTCTCTCGGTATTCGATGGGACTGAGTGAGCCAAGGGATATCTTGATCCGCTTCTCGTTGTACCAGCGGATGTAGTCGTCGACTGCCTCAATGAACTGCGCAAGGGTCACGCTCTTCCAGTCCCGAGGATAGAACAGTTCGTTCTTCAGCCGACCGAAGAACCCCTCGCAGGCTGCGTTGTCAGGGGAGCATGCCTTGCGAGACATCGAGCGGGTGAAGTTGGCATCGCGCATCCTCGATATCCAGCCTGGCCAGCGGTAGTGCCCCCCGCGGTCGGAGTGAACCACAGGCCGGTCAGAGGTGTCTGTCACCGTCTCGATGGCTGCATCCAGCATGGTATTGACCAGCTCAGCGTCCGGGCTCGTGCCAATGGTCCAGCTCACCACCATCCCATCGAAGCAGTCGATGATGGGCGACAGGTACACCTTGCCTGCAGGGATCTGGAACTCCGTGATGTCCGTGAGCCACTTCTTGTTCGGTGCCGCGGCCTGGAAGTCTCGGTCGATGATGTTCTCAGGCGCGGGGCTGATCTCGCCAAGGTAGGACGCATACCTGCGCCGCTTGGGCTTAGCCACGACCAGGCTCTCTTGCTTCATCAGGCGCTGCACCACCTTCTCGGAGATTGTGACGTCTTGCCTGGTCAGCGAGGCCTGCAGCCTGCGGTAGCCGTAGCAGCGATGGTTCGACTCGAAGATCTCGGTGATGGACTGCCTTACTTCAAGGTACTTGTCGCCGGCGGCCGCTCGGACCCGATGGTAGAAGTACGAGCTGCGTGCAAGACCCAACTGTCCAAGGAGCTTTGGCAGGCCATAGTGCTCCTTGAGGGCGTCAATCAGCAGTGTCTTCTCCCGGTTGGACAGGAGCTGCAGATCGACGCCCAGGCCTTTTTTTAGCAGTTCATTGGCCTTGTTCAAGAGGTCCTGCTCAAGGCGCAGTTGCCTGACTTCGCGGCGCAACGCCTCAACCTGGCGCTCGAGCTCATCGCGCTCTTGAGCGTGGGGTGACTGATTGGTTTGTTTCATGGATGCGGGTGCCTCACGTCCCAGAAGCTGGTTCTTCCAGTTGTACAACGTCGGCCTGCTCACGCCAAGCTTCTGAGCAACCGCCTGCGCACTTCCCTCACGAGTGCACAGCTCGAGGACCGCCTGCTTTTTCAATTGCGGCGGCCGAGGTGCACTGACGGCTCTGCCGACAACGCGCTGGCGGGAGTCGGGGTCCAGTTCATCAATCCAGGCACGCAGCAAATCGCGGCACGGATAGCTCAGCGCCTTGACCGTGGCGGCGATGCAGCGCCCGTGCTCGGCGTAGTGTTCGAGAGCCTTCTTCTTCTGAATTTGGGAATACTTCGGCTTTGAGCGCGCGTAGCCGGACGGCAGGTCCAGGCGCCGCTCGTACTCCTCATGCCAGCTCTTCAAAGAGTTTTTCGTCGGGTAGCCCAACTGGCGGATAGTGGCACCGGTGCGCTTGCCCAGCTTGATGTAGAGCGTGACCGCTCGGATTCGATCTTCGTAGGAATACATGAACTACCTCCTGGTAGTCCAAGTTTTTGTCCGCACCCCCNGCTTGCCCAGCTTGATGTAGAGCGTGACCGCTCGGATTCGATCTTCGTAGGAATACATGAACTACCTCCTGGTAGTCCAAGTTTTTGTCCGCACCCCCTTTGCGGTTTAGCTGGTCAAGATTGCATCGGCACCAACAGATACAGCTCTTTACCTTCGACGAGAAAAGGTTTGTCGATTTGCGGCTGTACTTTTTCACGCAAAAAATGTGCGACATCCGAAGGCGACCCGCAGTGTGTAAGAACACCCCCGAACTGGTCGGCACCGATTCTGGCTAGTTGGTTTGTACGGCCAACAACCTCCGAAAGGCGCAAGGCCACGAGCTTGAGCAGTACATCGCCCACGTGCCTTCCTAGCGTGTCATTGACGTTCCTGAAGCGGTCTACGTTGAACCACAGCAACGCCATCTTCGAAGAACTCTCGGGGTTGTTCTGCGTCAACTGGCGTATGCGATCTTGAAGCAGACTCCTGTTGGGCAAACCGGTGAGTGCGTCGTAGTAGGCAAGATAGTTGAGCTCTTCCGCTTTCTCTAAATGATCCAGCGAAAACGCAATGTCGTTTGCCAGCTCCTCCAGCAAAAGAACTTCTTCGTCATCGAAAAAGTGTGTTTCTTCGGAATACAGCACCAATACCCCAATGGATTGCTGCGCGATGGAGAGCGGCAGAACGGCGAAACTTGCGAAGCCACGGTCGAGCGCCTGCTGTTTGAGCACAATCCGCTCATCTTTGGCGGTGTTCTGGACGAGGATTGTGAAACCTTTTCGGATGCTCTGCCCGACTATTCCGTACTCGCTCTCCTGCTCGACGCGCATTCCCATTGGGATGTGTTCGATATAGTCCTCCCCCGCCCCGGACCATGCCACAGCGGCTACGCGCTGCGAATCGTTATCCACAAGACCGATCCATGCGAGCTTGAAGCCTCCTGCATGGACAGCGATATTGCAGGCCTCCTGGAAAAGTTCTTCCCGATTCTGGGTTCGTACGATGAGTGAGTTGATTCCGCTGAGCACAGCGTAGACCCTATTGAGCCGCTGGACCTTAATTTCAGCGTTCTTGCGTTCAGTGATATCAACCACTGAGCCTGCCATGTAGGTGGCGCGTCCGTGTGCGTTCCAGACCGCCTGTCCCTTGGCGTGGGACCAGCGATAGCTACCATCCTTTGCCAAGGCTCTATATTCGACGTCATAGGGAACATGGTTCCTGATATGTGCGGAGAATGCAGCGAGGACTCGCACTCGGTCGGCGGGTTCTAGAAGCGCAAGCCATCCCTCTGCGGTGTTCTCGACATCTTCTTCGCTATAGCCCAAACGCATCTTCCACTGCGGCGAAATCTGGGCCAACCCCGTTTCGATGTCCCAGTCCCACACATCGCCCGTGGACGCTGCGAGTCTGAACCGCAACTCACTGTGACGCAATGCTTCCAGCGTTCTCCGCTGCTCAAGCGCTGACTGCGCATCCCCCAACGCGCGACGCACAGCTGGGGCCAACCTTGCAAGATCGTGCTTCAGGACGTAGTCGGTCGCACCGCTTTTGAGCGCATGGATGACGTGGTCCTCACCGAAGACCTCTGACACCAAAATGAAGGGTGTATCGGGACAAACATCCCTGGCGACTAGAAGGGCATCCAATCCACTAAATTGAGGCAACTTGAAATCCGAAACGATTAATTCGGGTAACTGGTCCTGCAGGGCAGAGCGCAAGCTCTTTTCGGAATCCACAACTCGGATCTCGGGATTCAGAGCCGCTCGCTGCAGAAGCTGCGCAACTAACTCGACGTCACTCGGGTTGTCCGAAACAGCCACAATGTTCAGGGATGCGATCTGCAACTGCCTCTCCTCGCTTCCGCAAGAGTGCGGGTGCGTCACGGTCAGTCTACGCAACGAGCCCTCGGATATCAAGAAATTCGGTCACCTTGCCCCGCTTCACATCTGAGCCCGGTCCTAACTGCCGGTTTCAAGTCAGGCACGCCCATCCCCAGTACAAGCGCAGGCTGCTCAGGCACTGGCGGCGGTGGTACCCAGCTGTTGCTCGGATAATCCGCAAAATCTTGCCCGCCCGCATTTGAGGACCACTTTTGCAGGCGCTTGATGGACATCCATGTGCAGTCCCTTGACGCCGTTAGGCAAGCCCAGTTCCTTACGAATCACCCGTACCAAAGCGGCTTCTCCTGGGTCTAGGTCAACGGTGAGGCGGTCGGTCGGTCGGTCGGTCGGTCGGTCGGTCAATTTTGTCTTCACCGACCTTTCAGGTGTGAAACTTAACCGCGTTCATCTGCGCAGGGCAGCAGCCCAGATTGCAGGGACACAATGTGCAAGAGCTGCGAGGGGCCCCTGAAAACTGCCACTGTCGCGCCCAATACTAGGGCTGCAGAGGTTCGTGCTCTCTAGCGAGCGCCTCACGTCCCTTTGGTGTTAGTGCTAGCACGCGCGCATGGTGTATGCCGGAGAGCGGGTGTGGCAGCAAAACGGACACCAGATCGGCAGCGCGCAACACCCGAAGCTTGTCAATGCTCTCCTCATCTTCAACGGTGATCGGCAACTGAGCTTGAGCGATCTCCCGCAGGTACTCGAAAGGCACAGGCATCTCCTCGAAAAACGTCTGGAAGCGAGAAATTTTTATGTAGTTGTCCGCAACGCTATGTAATAAATCGTTTACCCCACTCCACTCATGGACAAGCGAACTCTTGGGTCGAATGACGACTGCGGATTCGGAGACTCACGGGCTCCGAAGATGCCCCATGGCATCGTCCCTGCGATGGTTGCAATCTCGACAAAAAGCGTTGGACAGTAAATAGCGAGGGTATCGCTATCGCTGATAATTTGCGGACCGTGCCTGGGGGAGCCATGGAGCACGAAGCTCGACTATCTGGCTCTTCTTATAGAACACTTCAACACACGCGACATCTGGCGCAGGGCTGCGGCTTTCGAGGTGTCTTTCTCCGCAGCGGTGCAGTCGCTCGGCACCCAGACTTTGTACCCATGCATGTAGGCGTCCATCGCCGTCAGATGGACACACATGTCCGCAGCCAAGCCCACTACGATCAATTCGCGTGCCTTCAGCTGGTGTAAAAGATGGTCCAGCGGGGTTGAGTGAAATGCAGAATGGCGAGGCTTCAGGATTGTTAGGTCGCGCGGTTGGGGGGCAAGCAAGGTGGCAATCTCGCCACGAGCCCCGGCCAGAGCTTGGCAGGCCGTCACCAGCTGTTTGAAATCTGAATGCCAAATCCCGTAGTTGTCATTGGCATAGATGGCGGCAACACCTTTGGACGCCAAACGTTTTTTAAGCTGTGCTGTGGCCCTGGCAGCAGGTAACGCACGCTTGAGCAAGCTCTCCGCGCCCGGAAAGTGCATGGGGTTGATGAAATCCACCAATACTAGAACCGTCGGGCTTGCCTTCAGAGAGTGCTGGTGAGCCCTGTCAAGAATGGTGGTCCTGGAAGTCATAGCATGAACACCTGTGGGCCATCCGAGGTTTCAGTTGCCAGCCTTATCAGGAATGCGCCTGGCCATGGAGCTCTCCTGAAAGTAATCGGTCAGTCTGTTCTCATTGCTGTCGCCTGGTTGTAGGACGTATTCAGTCAGAGATGTCTCCTTCACCCGGCGGAGAATGGAGAAAGCTCCGTCCTTTCGGCGACCCCTATCTGCTTTAGGGGAGGCGACCGAGTGCCTTGATCGCCGCAGACAAAGAGACGGCAGCTCCGCCATAGTCTCGCCACGGTCCGTTACCGGTGCGCAGTCTGCGCCCGACAGATTGAACGTTCCAGTGCGCACCACCGGTGACCCTGCCTAGCTCTTCCCACGATACTGGCACCGACACCCCCATCCCAGGACGGGCTCGGGCTGTCCAGGCGCTGGCGGTGGTAGCGCCAAGTCCATTGCGCAGATAGTCCGCAAAAATCTTGCCCACGCGATTTTTCGGGCCACTCTTGGCTACGAACCGCTGCGGGATGGTGCGTGCCAGGTGTTGAACGACCTCATGGCTGAAGCCTTTGACGGTGTCCCAGTCGTGCAAGCGCTTGATGGGCACAATGATATGCAGACCTTTGCCGCCACTGGTCTTGAGAAACGCTGGCAAGCCTAATTCGGTGAGCATCACGCGTACCAAGGTGGCGGCCTCCTGCACATGTTCCCACAGCACTCCTTCTCCGGGATCCAGGTCAAAGGTAATGCGGTCGGGGCGGTCTATCTTGTCTTTGCGGGCATTCCAGGTGTGGAATTCCACCGTATTCATTTGCGCAGCTGAGAGCAAGCCCTCCAGGCTGCTCACCTCTAGCAAGGGCGGGTGAGACGGGTATAGCGCTTGCGCAAGCTCTCGCACGCCGCTCACCCCCTTTGCGCGCCCAACATCCCAATGTTTCTGGAAGAACAGGTCCCCGTCTATCCCATCGGGTGCGCGGACCAGTGAAGTTGGCCGTGCTTTGAGGTGGGGCATTAACAGCGGTGCCACGGTGGCGTAATAGCGCACTAGGTCCATCTTGGTGATGCCGGTGGACGGATCGATGATGCGGTCCGCATTGGACACGCGCACGCTGCCCACAGCCGAGTCGGCTGCTGGGGTGGTCTTGCTGAGTGGCTGGGGCTTTTCTTGCGGGATGAACTTGGGGGTTTTGTCGCTACGCAAGCCCCTGAACACCGCGTGGCGAATGCGACCCTCATGGGTCCACTCCGCAAAGGACACCTCTGCAAGAAGCCGGGGAGTGACCCAGTGCGCCTTCTTGTCGACCGCCCTGGCGTTCTCAAACGGGTTTTTCGATACCTTGATCCTCTGCAGTTTTGCATGCAAATCCGTCAGCAGTTGCTGACTGAAGCCCGTGCCCACGTTGCCCACATAGCGCAAGGTGCCATCATCGTCATGCACACCCAGCAACAATGAACCAAACCCGAAGCGGGAACCCTGGGGATCGGTGTATCCGCCAATCACAAACTCCTGACGATGGCTGCATTTGAGCTTGATCCAGTCCTTGGTGCGACGCGACACGTATGCACTGTCTTTTCGCTTGCCGATGACGCCTTCAAAACCCAGTTGGCAAGCCGAAGAGACTAAGTCCGAGGGCTGGACATCAAAAGCCTCGCTGAAGCGGATGTGGTCCGAGGAAGACGCACCAATAACCTTGCCAAGTTGCTCTCGGCGTTCCATGAGCGAAAGACTGCGCAGATCGTCGCCGTCCGCATAGGGCAAATCGAATACGTAGAAAACCAGCTTGTCCGTAGACTCGCCATCAAAAGCGTTTTGCAGCGCCTGAAAATCCGGGATGCCCTGTGCATCGGGCATCAATACCTCGCCATCGATCCATCCTGATTTCAGCGGCAGGCTGGCAACCGCCTGCGCAAGGTGCGGCAACTTAGCAGTCCAGTCGTTGCCATTGCGGGTGTACAGGCGCGCCTTGCCATCCTCAACGCGCGCCATCAAACGGTAGCCGTCAAACTTCAGCTCCCAGATCCATTCTTCCGCATCTGCGGGAAGGCCCTCCACCAGTGTGGCGAGCTCGGGAGAGAGTTTGGTGGGGAGGGGCACTACGGGGGCTTTTTTCGAGGTCTTTGGTGGGGCGCTGGGCCGAGTTCGGACGGGTTTTCCTGTTGATCGTTTATCTTGCTGCGGCACTGTGTCGCCCTTCTTAGGCGGCAAGGGCGGCGGGATGGCTGCCACGCTGTCCGGCATTTCGTCTACTACGCTGAAAATCTGTGCAGAACGCTCCAGTCCGTCGCGCTCCTTAATGAGCAGCCAAGGGGGCTGGCGCTCGCCGCTACGGCCGTGCATGCGCACCAAAGTCCAGTGTCCCTGCAGCTTGTGTCCATGAAGCTTGAACTTGAGCTTGCCGTTGCGATAGCCCTCCGCGGGATCACCCTGAGGCTCCCAATAGCCTCGGTCCCAGATGATGACTCGGCCTGCACCGTACTGCTTGGGCGGTATCTCGCCTTCAAAGCTGTTGTACGAAATGGGATGGTCTTCCACCTGCACCGCCATACGTTTTTCTGCCGGGTCAAAGCTCGGTCCTTTCGGAACCGCCCAACTCTTCATCGTTCCCTCGATTTCCAGCCGCAGGTCATAGTGCAGGCGACTCGCCCAGTGCTTCTGAATGACGAACTGCAGCGCTTCAATACCAGGGGCCCCACCTTCTACAGGTTCTGGCGTGATGCTGAAGTTGCGTTTCTTCTTATACGCATCGAGAGCGTCCTTCATAGCCATGGTTCGTTATGCGGCGCGTCGGCCAGTTTTTTTGGAGGCGGGTTTTGTGGGCTTGGCGGACGGGGCGCTTTTATTTTTGGCAAGGGGCTTCTTGGCAGCAGCTTTCTTGGCGGGCGTGGACGGAAGCCGAGTCACGGATGCCTTGGCTTTGCCTGTCGACAGACTGCGCGATTTCTCCGGCGACTGGGAAGACTTTCCCGCCAGGCTACGTTTCAGGAGCGAAGTGAGATCCAACACCTCGGCGCCTGCAGATGCCGGCGGGCTGCTCTCCACCTTCGCAACATCGGCGATGTCTCCGGCTGAGGCCTTCTTCTCCACCAGCGCATTGATTTGGTCAGCAAAGGAGTTGCGGAAGCTGTCCGCATCCCATGCCTGTGTCATGTCATCGATAAGCTGCACGGCCATAGCCATTTCAGCATCTTTGATACCTGCGGTCTTGGGGTCCAAAGGTGGCAGATTCAATTGCTCGAATGATCGAATTTCGCCGCCCCAGCGAAGGAGATTTAATATGAGCGCCCGACCACAAGGTATGAGCACGGCGAGGTGCTGCTTGGACTGGATGACGACCTTGGCCACACCTACCTTGTTACTTTTGCGGAGCGCTTCGCGGAGCAAGGCGTAGACCTTCTCGCCCCGCTTGAGTGGAGCGGTGTAGTAAGGCCGCTCAAGATACACAAACGGAATCTCATCAGCGTCAAGAAACGCTTCGATTTCGATGGTCTGGGTGACTTTCGGAAAAGCAGCTGCGATCTCTTCGGGTGAAAGAACGACGTAGCGTCCTTCCTCGTACTCCACGCCCTTCACGATGTCGGTGCTGGCGATGTCCTTGCCAGTGATCTTGTTGATTCGCTTGTACCCTACTGGCTGCATAGAGCGTTTATCGAGCCAGTCAAAATCAACGCCCGAACTCGCGGTGGCCGAATACAACCCGACCGGGATATGTACGAGGCCAAAGCTGATAGCCCCTTTCCACATGGTGCGGGTAGATGTGGGTGCCTGGCCCCGGTCTTCTGCCATGACGCCGCTCACTGGGAAACAAGGTAATTGTTGACTGCGCCGCCCGAGGGCACGACTGCCACCACTGCCATCCAACAGTGGGGCCAGCCGCGCAGCTCGTAAGGCTCCCCCAATCTGATGAACGCGCCGTCGTGAATAGTTTTGTCGTAACTCATATATCAACTCCTTGAAAGGCACTTAGTCGAAATGCGTCTAGGGACTGGTGGAGGAAGAGACATTCAAGCGCATAAATGGGATCACCGAGCGTGCATGGCAATCAGTGCTTAGCGATACAACTAGACCGTGTGGCTTGCCCCTCCACCGTAGCGCTAAAAAATCATCCCAGCGGTTTCCACCGTGGCGGCTCGGGCTCTGGGTACGGAAACATTTCGCGCCGGGGACGCTGCAACGCTTCCCACTGCCGCATTCGCTTCAGTTGACGGGGTTTGAGAAGTACAGAACCGGAGCGATGGGTCTTCGACATATAGGCCTCCTCAACGCGTGGACCGAAATAACAATGCTGGCCGCCGTTGCGTTGTCACCTGATTTGCGGTGCGTTCAATGCGGCCCTCTGGGGTACTTTGCGTATGAGCCTCACACGCGTGCGTGAAGGCAAGAAAATTTTCGTATGTGAACGCAAGAACCCGGCGCTCGCAATTCTCACAAGAGGGTATTTGCGCTGCACTTTGCTTTCTCATTGGAGTGACCTCCACCATTGCCAGAACGTCACATCAGCGTAGGACATGCACCCAGCGTCCGGGAGCAGGAATCTTTCAATCGAGCGTGTAGGTCATCACCGATTCAAAGCTGGAGTGATCACATTGCTCCGGACTGTCGGGAGTACGGACATTGAGCCTTGTTGGCCACCCACGTTTGCCTACGACTTTCGCCTACATCGACCTCATTCCTGTCTATCGACGATGCAGTTCCCAACGATCTATAAGGGACATTCGGATCCCCTGGCGTTTGACTTCAAAAAACTGGTGGCTTCGGGTTGGCCAATTTTCAAGGAGATTCTGTGGACCACGTCAATGATCACATTGCGCAAGTCACTTATCGAAATATCGAGAACATCCTATGCGCCGAGGACGTTCGAAGGAACAACACTCAGCTTCTTTACCGGGCTGTAGCGAAGGTAACTCAGGCATGCGGCACGGTGGGCTTTCTGGCTCTAAACGCCTTCATTTTTATTGGTTGGATAGTGTTCAACGAGCTCATCGTTAAGTTCGATCCTTTTCCATACACCCTGCTGCTATTTGGAGTGTCGCTCGAAGCGATTTTTCTGTCAGTTTTGATTCTCATCAGTCAGAACATGGCAGCAGCGGAGAGTGAACGTAGACACCATTTGGACCTCCAGATGAATCTACTCTCAGAACGAGAAATTACGGCGCTCATGCGGCTTGTAGTGCATATGGCAGAGAAGAACGGTATCCCGGATGAAAAGACGGAGGAAGTGCGTGCTTTCGCCCACGAAACGGATCCTGCGGGTGTGCTCCATCAGATCGTCCGCGCTGAACACCGACATCGCCTGGTCGTCGCAGGGGAGACCGCCCAGCCCAGGGCCAAAAGTGGCTGATGGGCTCCGCTGAAGTTCGGCCCCTGGGCATATCCCGCGTCACTGGAGCGACTGGCCACGCATTCTTTGCTCGCTCGTCCTACACGAGGCGCTTCCCTCCAAAAATACGATGGCATCGTGAACTTTGAAGCCCAAAATGCCCCTTTCGCTTCTGACCTTTAATCGCGGAGATTTCTCATGTTTGAGAAAGCTGCTCGAAGCCACCTCCCGGTCGCTCGACAAGACATCCGGGGAACGCGGGAAGTCGTGATGCCCTTTACACGAGGGTTGGCAGGACATACGAGTCATCACGAAATTGCGACTCGGGCCGAAGTAGCTCGCCGGATAGCGCACATGAAAGGCTGCGGAGTGAGTGATGAACTTCCCCAGGCGCTGTGGCCCGCCCGTACCTATCTCATCCCAAGCGAAACAGTGGTGGGTCTGGAGCTGGCTAAGAGCATTGGACTTCATGGTGAGGACGATTTGTTCGGAGGTGTCGTACCTCACGCATTTATCGCCTCAAAGGCGATTACGCATCCATTGGTCTCACCCAACTCAAAACGCCCTGAAGGGTGGAATCCTCAATTTCACGAGTTGGTACGTGACGCAGTGCTACCGGGTTACACAGCGTTTTCTCGTTCTGACGCTACAGAGGCCGTGAGGGAGTTGTTGGCACTGGGCCCGGTTCGACTGAAGCCCGTCGCAGAGACAGGGGGTCATGGACAGGTAGTAGTGAAAGGCCTCAAAGAGTTGAATGCATGCCTGTCACAAACGCCGGTTCAAGCATTGCGAGGGCCTGGCCTAGTGCTTGAACACAACCTGTCAGCGGTCGAGACACTGAGTGTCGGGCAAGTTCGAGTTGCTGGCATATTGGCTAGCTACTACGGTAAGCAGCACCTCACCGAGAACAATGCAGGTGTAGTGACATATGGAGGGTCTGACTTAACGGTCGTGCGTGGGGATTTCGGTGATCTATTGAAAACCCTAGCACCGGGCGCGGAGCGCATCGCTGTGGAACAGGCGCTCACCTACGACGAGGCGGTGAGGGGTTGTTTTCCAGGATTTTTTTCTTCGCGTATCAACTACGACGTCGCGCAAGGCCCGAACGCCATGGGCCAGTGGTGCTCTGGTGTCCTTGAACAGTCTTGGCGCATGGGAGGCGCGACGGGCGCCGAGATCGCTGCGCTGGAGGCTTTTCATGAGGACCCAAGTCTCATGCTGGTTCACACAAAGTGTGTCGAAATATTTGGCCCTCTTGTGCCACTTCCAGACGGTGCCGTGAAGTATTTCCAGGGAGAGGATCCTGAAGCGGGATTTTTGACAAAGTATGCGCTGGTGGAAAACCGATGACTACACGACACAGGACCATAAAGATTCCCACAGGAGATCGAACCATTGCTGGAACGTTGGTCGCGCCCGACACAATCGTCCCCGGCGTTTTGCTGGTGCATGGATGGGACGGAAGCCAGGAGCAGTACTTGGCACGGGCTCACGCCATTGCCGCTCTGGGATGCATTTGTCTCACCATTGACTTGCGTGGCCATGCGAACGATCGGGTACAACGTGACATCGTGACCCGCGAGGACAATCTCAACGACATGTTGGCGGCGTACGACACTCTCGTAGGCCATCCCGCCGTCGACGAAGAGTCTGTTGTGTTGGTAGGAAGCAGCTACGGTGGCTACCTGGCCTCGATCCTCAGCGCTATTCGGCCCGTGCGCTGGATGGCCCTGCGCGCCCCCGCCTTATATAAGGACGATGAGTGGCTGACGTCGAAACAGCATCTTGATCGGCAGGAAATTGCCCGTTATCGGGCATTGGAACTTCCAGCCAATAGCAACAGAGCCCTTGCGGCAAGCGCCGCTTTCAAAGGGGATGTTCTGCTGGTGGAGTCGGAGCTCGATCACATCGTCCCTCACACAGTGATCGAGAATTATCTAGCAGCTTTCCTCAAGACCCGATCCATGACACACCGGATGATTCCTGAAGCCGACCATAGCCTTTCTAAGAAAGAATGGAGCAACGCTTACACAAAAATGCTGGTGAAGTGGATGTCGGAAATGCTCGGTCACGCGAGGGAAGGCTTGGCTTCTGGACCAACACTGCGGTAGTGCTATCTCGAGTTGGAGGCTGACAGCAAGAAACTCAGAGGATCACGCATTTCTGCCCCAACAAGGGAATCTCGATAGGGACTCACGATGCAGGGAGGGCAGACAAAGTCAATCCGTCTGCCCGCCTCCTGCAGCGCCGCTGGCCGCAGACAGACCACCGCGATACGGTTCTGACGGCTCGGAGATGGTTCGCAGCGCGTCCATGGTGTCTGTGTCCTCCTCACCCTTGGTGGCCAAGTCACCCAGCGATACCACGCCCACCAGTTGCTGATCCTTGTCTACCACCGGAAGCCGACGCACCTGCTGGCTGCGCATAGTCTCCAGCGCCGCCGCGACGGTGTCATCCTCCTTGCAATACAACAAGCCCTCGGACATGACCTCGCTAAGCGGTGCATGCAGGAGCTCTTGTGCCACCCCCCGCACGACAATGTCGCGGTCGGTGACCATACCCACTAGGCGGGCTCCATTGCAGACAGGCAGGGCACCAACGTCCAACTCACGCATTGCTTGCGCGGCCGCCGTCACAGTTTCACTGGGAGCCATGGTGCGTATGCCTCGGGTCATAACATCAGATACGGTTTGCATGTTGCGTCCTTAAATCAGGTGTGAGGTAGAACGGCGAGAAGAGCTCCAGTCGGGTCTGTGAATGGGCCAGGCAGTAGCGAATTCTTCCGCCTGGCCCAACAGTCAGCATCAGCACGGGCTGAGTCAACCGCAACGATCAAGTCGCATCTTTGGACTTTTGGGTATTCCCCTGGGAGCCGCTGGCGCCGCTGCCGGGTGCAGTGTTAGAACCAGAGTTCTTCTGGTTCTGCTGCCCTTGCTGCTGACCCGACGATCCGGTGTTGCGGGTAGTCCGCCACTGGCTGAAGTCGTCTGAGAACTTCTGGTAACGCTCCTTGCGCCAAGTGTCGTAGTCATCGTCCAGCATGCGTAGCTGCTCATCTCGCCACTGCTGATAATCGGGATCACGGTAGCCTTGGCTCTGCTGCGCGGGCATTGAACCGCGGATGAAACCGTATGCGTTGCCGCCCTGTTCTCGGTCCCCATCACGATAGGACGAAGTGAAGCGACCTTGATCGCGAAAGCCCTGATTGTCAAACGGCGCACTCCACGCATGCGGTTGTTGGTCGGCGTCTTGGTTGTAGGCGGAGCGGCTTTGCGAGCCATACGAGCCGCCCCAGTCTCGGCTTCTTGGAGATGGATATCCCTGCGACTCGCTGCGGAAGTTCCCGCTATCACGACTCATGCCATATTGGCCATAACCCTGCTGCCCGTAGCGCTCTTGACCCGAGCGTTCTTGGTCATAGCGGGCGCCGCGTGTCTCGAACTCCCGGCGATAACCGCCGGTACCGCTTCGTTGATCATCGCTGCTGTAGCCCTGGTGGTTGCTGCGCTCGCCGAGCCGCGTGTCATCGGCATCTCTGCCCATGCCGTGATGGGAAAAGTTGCTATCGTCGCTGTCTCTGTAGCCCATAGTTGACTCCTTGTGAAGTGGTTGAAAATTTGCACACGAACACCATGGGTGGGTCGTGTGAAGTTCATGTTCGGTGGGCGCAACAGAGCGTTTTGTAGGTCAGTTCCTATAGGCTTGTGAGCCCAGGGCGATGTGGTGTAAGAAGGAGCACTCGGTGTAGCAAGACGCAAAGACAATCTGCAAGTGAGCGATAAGACCGCCTTTAAAGGTTAGGGCGGAAACATTCCAGCCGATACCGGTTGGATGTGTGGAGGGGCCGCCGACGACGGCTGAAGAAAAGTCTTGCGTAAGTCGAGCTTGGCGACCTCGCAGAACATGGGCGTTGCGCGCCGTTCTGTGCTTCTCCCATCGCCGGGGCGCCCCCCCCCGAAAGTAGCTGATGCGCCATTCGTTCAATACGGAGATCCGCACCTAAACCCAACTCCCCCGCCATGCCAATCCGACGCGAGGGTGAGTGGTGCGGTCGTGTACGTACTGACTGAGACGCCGCAGGCTGATGAGGTGTTCGGCTCTCATTTCTCCAGCAGCGCTAGTAGCTCGACACGGCAAATCGATAGCCGGCCTCTCAGGCATACGCAACTGTCCGACAAGGCGAGCAGAGCTCGGATGACGCTTTAACCCTCGGAGTCTTTTAGCCTGAGGGTACCTAGCAATCGTGCTAGCGATCTACTTCATAGGAGCTATCAAATGTCTACCTTGAAATCCCTAAAAGCTGCGGCTGCTGTGCTTACATCCTTTTCCCTCATCAGCCTTGCAACCGCACAGAGCAATCCGCCGACTACTGCAAATCCAAACCCAGCCACTGGAGCAGGCCAGCAAAGCTCTCAGAGCACACCCATGGGAAGTACTGGTACTCAAGGAAACTCCAACACCGGGACTCCTGCATCTTCATCTGATATGGGCAGTTCCGGCTCAACGTCCAACTCTGCCAACCCTGCTGCGCCTGCACAGTCGAATGCAGGAGCATCGGCAAGTCGTCCTCCCCGTGCTGACCGAAACTGAGAATTCAAACGAATGTACAGGGGCGACGTCGCGAGCAAAATATCTGCAGCTTCGAGCCCTTTTCTGATTTCCCGGCAGAAGGAATTATTCTGGACTACGGCGCGTAACTGGCGATGCCTGCCGGAGAAACCATTTCCCGTCCACTTGTTGCGAACAGAGCACAGATGCAATTGGCACACAACATCAAAAGTCCATAACAGCGATCTCTGGGGACATTTGCTGGGTATACAAAATGCAGTCAGTTGTTGATGCAAACTCATCGGTCGTCGGCGAGGAGGATCCGGGTGCTGGTCTGGAATCCGTCCGGGGGTATATGCAACAGCAGCAAATGCAGCTGAGCGACCATGTCCAAATGGTGTGCAGAACGGGCGGTGAAGAGCTTTGTATAGAAATTCGTCCAAGTGAAAATAGCCCCTGTCCGACTTTCACGCATCTTCTTGAGCTCGTAGTCGGGCACCACAACTCCATCGCAGATGCCGTTTGGGATGTGTTTCAGGCAACAGGTCAACACCAGCTTGAAGTTGCAGTCTGCGAGAGAGTGGACGGGACACTCGCTGTAAAAATTGATCATCACTAACTCCAATACGTCGTGCATTGACTTCTGAACTCGTCGCATTGTGGTGAAGAGGGGTTCCAAGGACACGCTGCGCTTTGATCGAGGATGAAGAAAGCTCAGCTTGGGACTAGCCCGCCTACCCCCGGAACGGCACCGGCACAGCCAACTGCAAAAACCAGGTGCACTTGACCACGGAGTCCACTGCAACGTGACCACACGCGCCACATCTGCTTGACCGACCGGACCAGGGCCCCGTGCCAATCGGAGTTGCTCGGCGTAGGAGCTCCTCCTCCTCTGACAAACATCAGATCCCCACAAAGCTACCTTGCAGAACCGAAACGCGCTAGGTCGCATGCTGTTCGGACTGCCATCGGCAGGTGGTAGGGGCTTGGCTGATCATTGAGTCCGGCAGACTTGCCACCAATCCGTTCAATTGACTATGAGATTGGGCGCACTCGACTGGCACGTATCAGCACTCTGCAGTGGGCCATTGCGCTGCAGGCATGGAGAGGGCTGCCATGCATCGGTTCTACCCGAGTCATGTCAACGTCTGAATCAGGCTGGGAGCGGCCGTTGACCCATTTCGCTTTGAACGACCGCGTCGCCGAAGAGCAGACACCAGGAAAGCTGTCAGGCATCAATGCAAAGCCGACCTCAGTGCGAAGCCGGATCGTTTCCCAAGCAGATGCTTGAAATTGGTGGTCGCAAAGACAGCGAGCCACACCGCTTTGTCGCTGCATCCGCTGGACTGGTTAGATTCTGCAAGGGCTCATGATCCGGTCATGGCAGGCTGCAGCTATCAGGCGCGCGAGTGGCGTGAGCGAACGTCGACAAGAACGATGGGGAAGCGGTCACGTCTCTCGCGCAACACCATCCGCAAGTACCTGCGCGCAGGCGAGGCCGAGCCGCACTACGCCAAGCGGGTCAGTCCTTCCAAGCTCGATCTCTTTGCATCGAAGCTCTCGGGCTGGCTCAAGACGGAAGCTGGCCGATCCCGCAAGCAGCGGCGCACCGTCATGCAGATGCATGTCGATCTGCAGGCCCTGGGCTATAGGCATCAAGACTTCCGCGCACCAAACAAATGCGGTCACCTATGACGGGGAAGTCGTATGCCAGGCGATGCAGACCGCTGTAGGCGGCTCCCAGGGTCGCGAGGACGCAGGCAAAGACAAGCACCTTACGCAGCGCAGCACCATGTGAGGCTGCAACCCCGCCTACGGGCGCCCAGCGATTGGGTCCACCCAGTGCCAACACCACCAGTACCAGGATGATTCCAGAGTGCCCCACCGCATCGATCATGCCAAAGGGGATGATGGCGGAGACAAAAAAGAACAGAAGCACTACCGAAGCGCCTCGCCCTGCCACGCGACCCGTGACAAGCAGATACGCCGTGCTGAACTCCACGAATCCAGCCGCAACCATGTAAAACTCAGGACCGAACCCAAAGGCCAATTCTGGGCGCTGCGCCAGCAAGCCGAAACTCCATTCCGGGTATCCCCATTTCTCGATGCTGGCCCACAGCAAGGTGATCGCGGTCAAGCCCCGCAACAAGCCATCGGCCAATGCCGCCATTGACACACCAAACCAGGACCACAAGAACAGATAGGCAGCGATTCCCAGAAAGATGGGGTAGTCCAACAGATGGAAAATTCCATACTTCGCAATTGCCAGCGCATACAGCACCGGAATCCCCAAAGCGCCCAGCCACGCTGAGCGGCGAGCGAGTAGCAGGACGGCCATGGTCCCCTGCATCCAGCGGACATGAGGGAGATCGGTCTTGAGCTCAGGGGTTAGAAGCACATCGCCGTACAGGCAAAGTGCAAAGAAAAAGACACTCAATCCAATGCGCAGAAAGTCCGGGGCAATGCGCACCATCCTCCCCGAAAGCGCTGCCCAGCGATCCAGCAGGCCCGTCGCCCCCATGGCGCGCCAGAACGCGCTGTTGGAAAGGCGCTGGTCTGCCCAGAAAATGCAGTACATCAAGGGCAGGATGCACGCTGCCATCAGCACGAACTCATGGCTGGTGAAAACTGCCAGAGGATCGCGGGGGCGCTGCTGCAGATCGAAAGGAACGAACCATTTGACATGGGCGCCGACGCCTTGGTGCACGAACGCCGCACATGCCGGAATGCAAAGGCGCCAGGCGGTGCTATGAAAGGCTGATGTGCCTCGTTGCGGCAACGGGTCAGCCTGGCAAGGGAAGCGCTTTTTCATCGTCATTTCCAGGTGGGGGAGCAGGCCAGCGGACTGCGCGATCAGCGCAGCCCATGCATGGAAGAACCTGGGCAATTCTCTGGATGAGCGCTATTTCTAGCCACCATGAGCGCGCCAGATTCTTGCGCCAACGTGCCACCCATCAGCAACCTGATTGCGGCAGAAACCTCCGGGCCAGGATGGACTGATCAACGGCACCCAGGGGGCGGGCTGGAAGCCACCGCTTATCAGGATTCATGGGAAAGTTCAACCCGCAACTGGGAGCTGCGCGCCGCCAGCAATCCACCCAAAATCCCAGTGCATGACCACGCCGCGCCCCGACCCGCATGCTCCCGCCATCTCCCAGACATCGGACGGCATGCCGCCCGGGCGGCTCGACGCTTGGTGGACAGGTGCGATCAGGCAAGGTTTTCTTCAGAAAATGCAGCAGCGCTTCGGGGCCGCGATGGAAGCGTCGATCTCCATCTTGGACTCCGCCAGCTTTCAAGGGACGATCCGTTCGGGCCGCGTTGGATCGCTGAGGTACTGCCACATCAAAGCGGCTGGCTGTTCCTATTCGCACCGTATCCACCAGCCCGAAGTGCATGGCCACAGCATCATCCTGCAGCTTTCGGGTGTTACGGAAATTCACTGCGGAGCAGAGCAGCGGCTGCTTCGCCCGGGCGAGTTCCTGCTGATCAACGACCTGCGCCATCTGCGCATCGACAATCCGGGACCGGTGGAGCACATCCTGCTGCTCAATCCCTTGTCCAGGCACCCCGCTACCTGCGCGCAGCAGAGTGCGCTGTCCGTACGGCACGCAAACCAGTCAGCCACTGCACACATGGCGTACCGCTGGATACCGGACGCATGCAGCGGCATGGACTGGAGCCTTCTGGGCATGGGAGGTTCGCTGGCGGGCTGTGTGTCAGGCTTGCTCGACGCTGTGTTCTCGCAGACGGCGCAGCCGCGCAATGACGGCAAGCCCGGCAAGCTCCACTACGAAGATGTGCTGATGTACATCGCACAAGCGCTGACCGAAGCGGAACTGGGGGTAGCGAGCATCGCACGAGCACTGGGCTGCAGCACGAGGACCTTGCACCGCATTTCGCACAACGCGGGAGGCGAGTCGATTGAACGCTGCATCCGGCGACTGCGCATTGAAAAGTGCGGCGAGCTCCTGCGCACAGCGCAGGTGCGCAGCATCACAGAACTGAGCGCACTGTATGGCTTTGCCAGCCCGGCGCATTTTTCAAACGCATTCCGCTCGGTCTACGGCGTCAGCCCTTCGCAGTACCGCCTTTCGCGAGCTTTCTGTCCGATTCCACGGCCGCTTCTGTCCTGACCGTGCGAGCCGTCGTACGACGGCACTGGTGCTACGCAGCGCGCAGCGTCTGGGACGGCAGTTCTGCGAACTGCCGCTTGTAGTCTGCGGAAAACTGCCCCAGATGCCAAAATCCCCAGAGGGCCGCCACGTCCTGAACGCCGACGCGCGGATCGCGCTCGGACTTGAGCTGGCGCCGCACGCCATTGAGGCGCAGAATCCGCAGGTAGCGTGCAGGGCTCATGCCAAGGATGTCTTGAAAGCAATAGTTGAGCTTGCGATGGCTTGCCCCCACGTGGCTGCACACATCCAGCAGGGACGGAGGCTCGTTCACACGTGAGAGCATCATCTCGCGAGCACGGTTGACGACGCGTCGGCGCAAGGCGATAGATCTCAGGTGGGAGGTGTCGGTTTCCAGTGGCAGCTCATCCAAGAACGCCAGCAACATGTCGTCCCTGAAACGTGATATTACTGGCTCGCCATCCCAGTTGCCCGCACCGGGTAGATCGGCGTTGAAGAACACGCTGTTCAGGCGCGCTCGCAAACTACTTGCGACCTCCCGGCCCACGACAACCACCACCTGCTGCTCCAGCCATGACGCTAGAGGCCGATCGTAGATGCGCTGCGAGATTTCATTGACCATATCGCAATCCACCGACAGGGCGCCTATCTGCGACGCATGGGTGTTGCACAGGTCTAGGTCGTCACCACGGCCCACCAGCAGCGAATTGGAGTCAAGGCGCTGACCGTTGCAAATGGCCTCACCATCGGGCTGCAGCACCAAGGCGAAGCCATACATGTCCCGACCGATCTCTCCCCGCTGGCGCACCGATCTGTTCATGGTTTCCTTGACCATATACGCACCAGGCAGGTGAATCTGCTCCACGCGGCCATGGAAGGCGCCTTCCGACAATTGCTCGTACTGCAATGCCCACTCCGGCAACGAACCCGCATGCTCTTCGACATCGGCCGTGTCTGCACAGCAATGCCACGCAGCAGGCAGCAATTTTTCATCGAGGACGGAACAGTTTTCGAAACAAGTAGTTGCCAAAATCGGCCTCCTGAGCAGGATTGCCTGAACACAGGCACCGCCGCCTGAAATATCAGGGAAGGTCTGGCAAGAACCATCTCGCGCAAACCCTAACCCGGTGCGACCAACCGCGTGCCGAGGCACGCCGGGAGCACCGTAAGCCAATGCATGGGACGTGCCAGCTAGCAGGTTTTCGCCCACTTCCTCAGCAAGATTGCAGAAATTCGATAGCGCCTGCGCGGGGCCTGCACCTATGGTCGAGGACGCAGCGATACCCATCGCAGCGCTCCGCCAGCTCTCGCCCCCGTTTCCTACTTTCGAATCGCCGTGCATATCCCCTTCTTTCGCAGCTTCAGCAGGATTCGCGAGCCCTCCATAGCCCCCGAGCCCGCAGCAGAGCCCGCTCCAAGGCTCGGTGGCCAGTTGGAGCGGGCGCTAGGACGCACCGTGGCGCTGCTGCAGTACACCGCTGACAGCCACGATGCCCTGGACGACGTGTTCACCGAAATCGACGGCCGCTCGCGGACGGTGATCGAGGAACTCGACACCATGCGCACCACGATGGAGCAATCCCGCCAATCGGCGCAGGACAAGGCGCAGGCCAGCATCGACCGCCTCTCCGCGCTCTCACAGGAGGCCATCGACTCGCTTACGCAGCTATCGGCCGATCTGGATAAGCGCATGGAACGCATCGGCGCCGTCATGGAGACCATAGAGCGTTCGAGCAGCGAACTCTCATTGCTGGCCATCAACAGCGGCATCCAAGCCGCTCACGGTGGCGAGGCAGGCCGTGCCTTCGGCGTGCTTGCCACCCGCATGCGCAACCTGGCAGAGCGGTCCTCCTTGGACGCCCGGCAGGTGGCAAAATTGCTGGACTTTTCGCCGTTCCGTGCCAGCTTCACGCAGTTCAACACCACCCTGGCGCACAGCATCGGTGATGCGGACAGGCGTATATCCGGTGCATTCCATTCCATGTCCGCCAGCCAGATCGACATGGCGGCGCGCATGGACGAGATAGAGGCTCATACGCGCGCCATCCCCGACATGCTGGCCAATGCGCGCGATGCCATCGAGCGAGGCCGCCGCGTGTTGGAGATTGCCCAAGCAGGCTGCGCCGAGATGCAGAATGCCTGCCACGGACCCCGTGCGCTGGCAGCAGCGGCCCAGCGGATCGGAGCACCCACGGCAAGCGGCGTATCCGTGCTCGACTCCGTGCGCGGCAGGGGGGTGCTGCGTGTTGCGATAGAGCCCCGTGCCTGGGGCATGAGCTTTCGCGCGCGGGGCGCATCCCAGCCACGCGGACTGGACATTGACTTGGCACAAGCATTCGCCCGGCGATTGGGTGTGGCCGTGGAGTTCGTGGAGCGCCCGTGGCTGGAATGCCCCTGGCTGCTCATGGCAGGCGCGGACGCGGGCGCTGCAGCCGATGTCATGTGGAGCGCACTGGTGCCCGCCCCCATCTTTCACCGCGTGGCATTTTCCGACCCATACGTGCACTTTCGCTATGTGCTGGTTCGAAGGCAAGGCGAGGCCCGCTTCACCGACATCGGCTCTCTGGCCGGGCACACGCTGGGTGCCATGCCGGACCCTGCCGTGCCCGATCTGCTGCATGCCCATGGCGTTCGCTGGGGACGCGACAGCCTGCAGGCAGGTGTCCCCCGGCTGAAGAACCTGCTGATCTTTCCATCGCTCACCGAAGTGTTCGATGCGCTGTGCGCGGGGCGCGTGGATGCCCTGTTGCTGGAGCAAACCATGGCCGGCTGGGTTTGCGCCGCGCCCGACAGCCCCTGGTCAGGCCGGCTGGAGATGCAGGCGGCAGCGCCATCCGACCCGGTCTTCCACTACACGGTGGGGGTCTGCGACGACTCCGCAGCCGACACGATGCGAGAAGAACTCAACGCCTTCATCAACGGTCTTCACAGCGTGCCCGACTATGGCCAGCTCCTGAAGCGCTGGCACATCGAACCGGCACAGGTGCAGCCCACCCTTCAGTAACCCACCGCCTGTCCATCGCGGCGACCATCGGAGGCTGCGACGTAGTAGCCCTGTGCACGTTGCACGATCTGGGCCGCGCCAAAGTCAAGATGTCCCGTGGGCAGGGTCTGCACTGCGTGCCCCCGATCATGCAGGCCTTGTGTAACCACCGCGGGCATATGCGCCTCCAGTTTCACGGCATGGTCCAGTGGCGAGACCATGAAGCGCGGCGCATCGTTCATCGCCTGAGGCGCCTGCCCGAAGTCGGCCAAGCGCGACAGCATCTGCACATGCCCCTGGGCCTGCATGAATCCCCCCATCACGCCGAACGCCATCAGCGGGTCGCCTGCGGCATCGGTGACGAAGCCCGGGATAATGGTGTGCAAAGGCCGCTTGCCTGGTGCCACCTGGTTGGGGTGGCCCGGCTCCAGATTGAAGTTCCAGCCCCGGTTGTGCAGCGCTATCCCCGTGCCCGGAACCACCACCCCGGACCCGAATGCAAAGTAGTTGGACTGGATCAGCGAGACCATCATGCCATCGGCATCTGCGGCAGCGAGATAGACCGTTCCCCCAGCCCTCGGCGCGCCAGGCGCAGTCGCCTGGGCCCGATGCGGGTCAATCAACCGGGCGCGCCGTGCAAGGTAGTCGGGGTCCAGCAACTGTGCCGTGGTGCACCGCATGTGAGCAGGGTCCGCCACGTGGGCATGCAGGTCGGCAAAGGCGAGCTTCATCGCCTCGATCTGAAGGTGCGCCGCCGCAGCGGTGTCCAGGCCGGCCTCGCGCATATCGAAATGCTCAAGCATTCCCAATGCCATCAGCGCGGCGATGCCTTGCCCATTGGGAGGGATCTCGTGCAAGGTGAGCCCTCGATAGCGCTGTGCCACCGGCGTCACCCACTGCGGCTGCTGGGCAGCCAGGTCGGCCTCGGTCAGTGCACCGCCTGTGGCTTGCGCATAAGCGGCAATGCGTTCGGCCAAGGCACCACGGTAGAAAGACTCTCCACCCGTTGCAGCGATGTCGGCCAGTGTCCTGGCCTGGTCGGGAAAGCGCCACCACTCGCCCGCCACCGGAGCGCGGCCTTCGCGCATGAAGGCGGTATCAAATCCCGGCTGGCCATGCACCAGGTCGGCCAGCAGGGGCCAGACCGAAGCGACGAAAGGTGACACCGCAAATCCGTTGTCTGCGTAGTCGATGGCACTGTCGAACAAGCGCGCGAATGGCAAGCGTCCAAAGCGATCCGATAGGGCGCGCCAGCCCGAAACCTGCCCTGGAACCGTGACTGCATCCCACCCCGTGCGCGGCATCTGCGACCGGCCGGCGAATCGCTCTGGGCGCCACGCTGCGGGAGCCGCACCCGTCGCGTTCAGGCCGTGCAGTTCGCCCTGGTCCCACACCATCGCATAAAGATCACCGCCGATGCCATTCATGATTGGCTCCACCACGGTGAGCGTGATGGCAGCGGCTAGGGCTGCATCCACGGCATTGCCTCCCGCTTGCAGCACCCGCAATCCTGCCTGGGCAGCCAGGGGCTGCGTGGTGGTAACGGTGTTGCGCGCCAGGGTGGGCGTACGGTACGAGGGATAGGGTGAAGTCGAGTTCATGGCAATGGAAAGGGATAACGCAGATGGTGTGGAGCCTCAGCGTAGCCCTGCAGGCATGCCGTCGCAAGCATGCGCGCAGGGCTTCTGCGCACTCGCAACAGGCGGATCCACATTTGCCGGATTTCGATAACGAGGCGCGCTCCACAGGAATAACCTGAGGCTCGATTGCGCCGCCACAGGGCGAGCAGTCCCACCCCACCGCGAAGGACAATGCCATGCCCGATCCCACCTCCCTCTCCTGCCTGCGCCGCTACCTGGCCATCGCACTGGCTGCGGCGTACGCCGCATCGCCTGCCTTGGCGCAGTCAACTGACGCGCCAGCCCGCATCGTGGTCGGGTTCCCTGCTGGCGGCTCGGCCGACGCCGTTGCCCGCCTGCTCACCGAGAAGCTTGCCGTTCAATTGGGTCGGCCAGTCATCGTCGACAACCGGCCGGGCGCTGGCGGGCGTATTGCTGCGGCGGCGCTCAAGTCGGCGCCGAGCGATGGGAGCGTGGTGATGCTGGCGCCCGAGGCTCTCACGGTCACCAATCCGCTGGTTTTTCGCAAGCTTGCGTACGCGGTGTCCGATCTCGCCCCCATCTCCATGGTGGCGGAGTTCCCATACGTATTGGCGGCAAGCAGTGCTTCTGGCGCCAAGACGCTGCCGGATTTCGTGAGGTGGGCGCGCCAGTCTCCTGAGCGCGCCAGTTTCGGCTCACCAGCAGCGGGCAGCCCTCTGCACTTCTTCGGCTTACTGGTGGGGCAAGTCACGCTGCTGCCAATGGTGCATGTGCCCTTCCAGGGCGGTGCACCCCTGGTCACAGCCATGGCGGGTGGCCACGTTCCGGCAGGCATCAATACATTGGGCGACATGCTGGAAATGCACCGCAGCGGCAAGGTCCAGGTGCTGGCCGTATCCGGCCGCGAGCGCGCGCCGCTGCTTCCGGATGTGCCGACTTTTGCGGAGAGCGGCTACCCAGGAACGCAGGTGAAAGGCTGGTATGGCCTGTATGCCCCCGCCGCCACATCGCCGGCAGCCATCGCGCAATGGAACACGGCGCTGCGCAAGGTGCTGGCAGAGCGTGAGGTGTATGCGCGGCTGATGGCCATCGGCCTGCAGCCCAAGCCTGGCTCCCCTGTCGAGTTGCGTACAGCCCAGGAGGCAGGCGCCGCGGTGTGGGCACCCATCGTCAAGGCATCGGGCTTCTATCTGGATTGATACGACGCGCTCCCTTATCCACCGCTGAACCGGGCTGTGCCCGTAGCCCTGGCCTGAGCATGGCCGGCAGCGCCGTGGGCAACTGCCATGCCAATGTTCGCACAAACCCTTAGAGCGACGTACCCCGTTTGGTAGGTGCCGCGCACGTATCCCGTGCCTAACCTCGACTACGGACAAACACTTTCATCCACCCCTGAACGAAGAGACGCTTCCATGCAAATCGCATCCCCGACCCTGCGCAAATACCTGGTGTCCGCCAGCGCCCTGAGCCTGGCCTGTGCGGCACACGCCGTTGAGAACGGTGCCCCCATCACACCCATAGGTGTGTTCGAGTTCGGCGCCGGCATGCTGCCTCCGCCGTCCGACGTGGCCACCGTGGGTGTACGTGCAGCCCAGTACAGCGCCACGAGGTTGAAGGATACCAACGGCAACGCAGCCCCCGTGGGCATCAAGATCCGCGCCAGCAGCGTCGGTGCGGCCGTGGTGAAAATGACCGACACCCCGCTGCTGGGTGGCACCTACGGCTTCTCAGCTGTCGTCCCTTATCTCGACATGCAGAACCGCCTGACGGTCCCCACACCCGTCGGACCGATGGACCTGCGGGGTGAGAACCGTGCAATCGGCGACGTTCAAGTTGCGCCAGTGATCGTCAAGTGGACTCCCTCGCCTGGCGTGTTCATGAACGCGCGGGTGGAACTGCAACTGCCCACCGGATCCTACGACCGAACCCGGATCATCAATGCCGGCACCAACCACTGGACCGCCTCGCCGACTTTCGCCTTCACCTACATCACGCCGGGCGGATTCGAAGTGTCGTCCAACATCCAGGTGAACGTGCACGGCAAGAACAAGGACACGCAGTACCGCTCAGGCATGGAGTACCAGCACGACTTCGCCGTGGGCCAGCACGCGGGTCCGTGGACCTTCGGCGTCGGCGGCTATCTCTACAAGCAGCTGACGGACGACAAGGTCAACGGCACTCGGTTCCAGGACGGCAACCGCTCGCGTGTGGTGGCACTGGGCCCCACGGTCAGCTTCTTTGAACTGGGTTCCGACTGGCCGCTGATCTGGGCCCATGTCTACAAGGAGTTCGGTGCGCGGAATCGCACCCAGGGCACGCAGTTCGCCGTGCGCGCAGCCTGGACGTTTTGAGCTCAGCGCACCCAAGACTTGCCGGAGCCAGACAGATGAGCGGCAGCAGACGAAAGCACCAAGCGGACCAAATCGGATTGGCGATGCTGGCCTGTCTTGGCCTGGATCTGCTTGAGTTGAACCCGCGCTGTCCCCACCGAAACACCGCGCTGCAGCGCGTAGTGTTCCACAGAGCTACCGGTTGCCAGAGCTCCGAGCAGCCTCGCCTCCGTCGGTGTCAGTCCAAAAAGGCTTTCAAGTGCGCCCGCTGGCAGGTCCAGGGTCTGGTCCGCCGCCGAGATGACGAGCATCACCGCCTCGGGGTCACCCGATGCCTGGACGGCCACATGCAAAGACCCCGGACCTTGACCCATGCGGATGTAGCCTACGTTTTGCCCGGGGGCATCTCGCACCATGGCGAGCTGACTCAGCAGCTTGTGTGTTTCAGTTGCGTTGCGTCCATGCAGGGAATCGCCGCGCAGCGTAAGTGTGGCGTCGGCTCCCAGCAAATCCAAGGCATACCGGTTGGACCATTGCACGCAGCCTCTTCGATCGCTCAAAACGATACCAAAGCGAAGGCAGTCCATCAGTTCGCGCAGACGGTCATCCCTTTCTACCGAGGCCGCGAGCTGCTCGGTAAGCAGGAAAGCCTGTCCCAAATGGGGGGCCAAGTCGGCCAGGCGATTGGCATGCTGTTCGTTGAACTCTCCAGAATCATGCACAGAACGGTGCAGGGCAAGGCTCAGGTACACCCCACGGCCTACGTCCTGCAATGTGCCCATGAAATGACCCAACCCCAAAGTGGCCAACCGCTGTTGGAGCATGGGCCGGGCTTCGTCGCCAGGATCGAAAAGCAGTTCATCGCCTGCCACCCGGTCCAGTCCGCGCAACGCGCGATGGAGGTTCAGCCGGGGGTTATCGCCATCTGCCAGCCCTTGGGGCTCGGTGGCAATGCTCGCCAGGGTGCGCGAATCTCTCGCCGCCCACAGGATCTGAGCACGCCCCTGATCGAAGCGAAAGGCCTGAACCACGGCAGAGCACGCCCCCGTGGACACGCACAGTCTATCGAGCGACTGTGTCCAGCGCGACGGCTGCGTTGCGCTGGCATACAGATCCAACAACAGTTCATCGGGCTTGCTCAAGAAAGCAGAGTGACCACTACGCATATAGAAACTTCTTCGACGCCAGGCGCCATGGGTTCGCACACCACCAAGGTGCTCCTACTCGCCAGCCAACGGCTATTGCGAGCCATGAGCCTAACGATTGCCTCAGGACTCACAACGGGGGATTCCCTCGTTCCATTCCATTGACCTCCAAACACCAAGTCCATGCACATTGACATCGCTCCACTGCCGACATTGATCCTGTACCACCCGCGCATCTTCACCATGACGGCAGACCGCCCCTGGGCAGAAGCAATTTCCGTGCAGGAGGGCCGCATCGTTGCCGTAGGAACACTGCAGGAGGCCCAGGCCACACTGCCCGGCGCACGCGTGATCGACCTGCCTGGCGCTATGGTTGTCCCCGGGCTGCTGGACGTGCACAATCATTTCGTCTGGGCAGGCCGTGCCGAGCTCTACGAGATGTTCGTGCCGCCTGTATTCAGCCTCGACCAAGTGCTTGCAGCCGTTCGCGAAGCAGCTGCAAGCAAGGCGCCCGGTGATTGGATCGTGGGCGGCATATGGGGCTCTTCCCTGATGGAGCAGCTCGACGGGAAGGCGCGCGAACGGCTCGACGAAGCGGCTGGTGGCCGCCCCGTGATGCTGCGCGACGACTCGCACCACAACCGATTCGTCAGCACTGCCGCCCTGGTAGCCGCCGGCATACAGGACGACACGCCTGACCCGACCAACGGCCGGATCGTGCGCGACCCGGTCACAGGCTCGGCCACCGGGCTGCTCCTGGAAGCCGCTTGCAGCCTGGTGGAGATCGCGCTTGCCAAGGCCATGGACGCAACACCGCACCTGGACGTGGAGGCCGCCGCACACGCCATCAAAAGGCTCAATGCCTGCGGGGTGACCGGCATGCAAGAAGCCCTCACCACCCGCGCCGTGCTGCGCGCAGTGAAAGCACTGGAAGACCAGGGGCGCCTGAGCGCCTGGGTCGTCGGCTCAATCCCCGTGACCGAAGCGCCACTGGCGCCCGGTGAAGCGGGTGAAGAGCTGATGGCCATGCGGGAGCAGTTCCGCAGTAGGCATTTCATGCCCGATGCGGGCAAGATCTTCCTCGACGGCGTACCCACCTCGCGCACCGCCGCCATGCTGGAACCCTACCTACCCGATGCAGTGCACGGCTGCTGCTTTCGCGGCGGCACCACGCTGACCGTGCCACAGTTGGCCAAGGTGCTGGCGGACAGCGAGCGCCGGGGAATTCGCGTCAAGATCCACTGCACGGGCGACGCATCGACACGTGCTGCGCTCGATGCCATCGACGTGGTGCGCAGCTTCAACGGCCCCGGCCTGCGCCATCAGATCGCTCACGCCAGCTTCGTCGATCCTGCGGAGATTCCGCGCTTTGCCGAGCTCGATGTGGTGGCCGACCTGTCGCCCCCGCTGTGGTTCCCCAGCGTGATCATCGAGGCTATCCGCAGCACGGTTCCCCAACCGCTGGTGGACCGGATCGCACCAATCCGCTCGCTCATCGACGCTGGCGCGCTGGTGGCCGGGGGATCCGACTGGCCCGTGGTCCCGGATCCCAGCCCCTGGCCATCCATCCAGGGAATGGTGACCCGCCGGGACCCGACCGGCCGCCTGGACGGCGCCCTCTGTCCCGAAGAAGCGATTGGCGTGGAAGAAGCCCTCAGGGCCTACACCATCCAGGCGGCGCAGGCCACCGGCCTGGCGCACCTAACCGGCTCCATCGAAGTGGGCAAGTCTGCCGACCTGGCCATCCTGGACACCCTGCTGTTCGACGTGGACCCGGGCCAGCTGGGGGCCACACAGGTGCTGCAGACCTGGTTCGAGGGCCGCTGCGTCCATGGGGCGACAGCATGACGGACGACCTGTGCGTTCCCGTCATCGTGCTGACGGGCTTTCTGGGCAGCGGCAAGACCACGCTGCTGCACCAGCTCATGCAGCGTGCCGAATGGCAGAACACCGCAGTCATCGTCAACGAGTTGGGAGAGATGGGCCTGGACCACCTGCTGGTGCAGCACGTGGCGCCGAATGTGCAGGTACTGCCCAACGGCTGTGTGTGCTGCTCGGTCAGCGAGGACCTGGCCCGCACCTTGGCCGATCTGCACGCGCGGCGCCACAGGGGCGAGATCCACTTCAACCGGGTGGTGGTGGAAACCACGGGCCTGGCGGACCCGATGCCCCTGCTGCATACCCTGGCCACGCACGAGGCACTGGCTCGCCAGTTCCGCACGGAGGGCGTGGCCGTCACCGTGGACGCCTGCAACGGCACCGCCACACTGCAGCGGCACGAAGAGGCCCGCAGACAGGTGGCCATGGCAGACACCTTGCTGCTAACCAAGACGGATCTGGCCGGCGCACGTGACCTGCAGCCCCTGGCACAGCAGCTCGCGCGCATCAACGCCAGTGCACCGCTGCGCCGGGTGGTGCGCGGAGAACTGGACTCCGAACACCTGTTCCACCTGAGGCACGAATTCCTGGCGCTGAAAGACCGCCTGCATACACCCCAGGGCCAGCGCCCAGGCTGGCTGCTGCTGGGCAACCCAGGCCGTGGGGTCACGCGGCTGTCCGCCCAATCCCGCCAGCATCTGTCCCACGCCAGCGACATCACCACCGAATGCTTCGCCATCGACGAGCCGGTGCGTGGCGCAGCGTTCAGCCACTGGCTCGAACTGCTGGCAGCCCTGCGCGGCGAACAGATGCTGCGCTTCAAAGGCCTGATCCACATCGCAGAAGACCCGGAGCGCCCCCGCGTAGTGCACGCCGCCCAGCACCTCATCCATCCGCCCGAGTCACTGCCTGCATGGCCCGGCACGGACCGCCGCTCCCTCCTGGTCTTCATCACCCAGGGCATGGAGCCTGGGCTGATCGCCCGCACGCTGTCGAAATTCACCGGCGCATTTCCCGTTCCCTCGCATCCCTGACTGCCATCCCTGGAGCCTCACCATGACCGACCTGACCACCCCAAAGCCATCATCTACAGCGCCGCGCCGCCAGTTCCTGAAGAACTCGCTGGCCCTGACCGCTGCCAGCAGCGTTCCAGGTTTCGCCTTCGCGCAGCCAAAGACCCTGCGCATCGGCTACATCACGGCCCTTTCGGGCCCGCGCGCACCTTTTGGCGTCGCCGACCAGTGGCACCTGGCCAAGCTGCGCGAGCGCCTCAAGAACGGGCTCGACATCGGTGGACAAAAGATACCTGTGGAGATCCTGCTGCGCGACAACCAGTCCGACCCGAATCGTTCGACACAGGTGGCCAGCGAGCTCGTGCTGCGCGAAAAGGTGGATCTGATGCTGGTGCAGGATGGCGATGCATCGACCCCGGCAGGCCAGCTGTGCGACGTGCATGGCATTCCCATGGTCAGCACCATGTCGCCTTGGCAGGCTTTCCTGTTCGCGCGCAATGGCAAGGTCAGCAAGGGCTTCCCGTTCTCCTTCCATTTCTTCTGGGGTGCGGACGATGTGGTGAAGACCTTTGTATCGCTGTGGGACAGCGTCAAGACCAATCGCGCGGTGGGGACGCTCTATATAGACAACCCTCCTGGCGCCGCCTTCGCAGACCCGCTGATGGGTATGCCCCCCGTCCTGAGCAAGGCCGGCTACCGCGAGTCCAACGGAGGATTCTTCAAGGTAGCGACCGACGACTTCAGCAACCAGATCACGGGCTTTAAGAAGGCCGATGCTCACATCGTCTCGGGCTTCATGTACGAGAGCCACTTCGCCACTTTCTGGAAGCAGGCCCAGCAACAGGGCTTCAAACCGGAAATCTGCACCGTGGCAGGAGCCTTCCTGTTCCCCAGTGCGCTCAAGGCGCTCGGCGCGGCCGGCAACGGCATGTCCACCGAAGTGTGGTGGTCGCCGAGCTTTCCCTATAAGTCGTCGCTCAGCGGTCAGTCTGCCGCCGAGTTTGCAGCCGAGTGGGAGAAAGACACCGGCAACCAATGGACGCAACCGCTGGGCTACGCCCACGCATTGTGGGAGGTGGGCCTGCACGCGCTCAAGACCGCCAGCAACCCTTTCGACCGCAAGGCCGTGCGCGATGCCATCCAGAACACCACGCTGGAGACGCTGGTGGGCCGCGTGGACTTCAAGGGCAGCCCGATCAAGAGCGTGGCCAAGACCGCGCTGGCCGGAGGCCAGTGGCGCCGCACTGCTGCGGGCGCCAAGTCCCCGTATGAACTGACGGTGGTCAACAACGCACTGGCCCCCGGTCTGCCACTGGGCGGCCGGCTCGAGTTGCTGTCGCAGCTCTCCTGAGGGAATACCAAGTGACACTCCAAGTCAGAGGCCTGTGCAAGGCCTATGGCCAGGTGGTGGTGGCCGACGCGATCGATATCGATCTGTCGGTGGGCCAGTGCCTGGGCGTGATCGGCCCCAACGGGGCCGGCAAAAGCTCCCTGTTCCATCTGCTCACGGGCACCGTGGGCGCCGACGCAGGGCACATCGCGCTCGACGGCAAGACGATCTCCGGCCTGCCGGCCCACCAGCGCGCGCGCCTGGGTGTGGCGCGTGCCTTTCAGGTGCCACAGCCGTTCGGCAACCTCACCGTGTTCCACAACGTGCTGGCTGCAGCGACCTTTGCGGGCGGGCTTCGCGGCGATGCGGCGGCGCAGGCGGCCATGGCGGCCCTGCAACGCTGCAGCCTGGACAAGATGGCCCAAAAAACGGCCGGCGTATTGCCGCTGCTGGACCGCAAGCGCCTGGAGATGGCCAAGGCGGTGGCCGCGCAACCGCGGCTCCTTCTGCTCGACGAGGTGGCCGGCGGCCTGACCGAACGCGAGGTGCATCAGATGGTGGAGCTAGTCCATGAACTCAAGCAAAGCTATGCCGTCGTCTGGATCGAGCACATCGCCCAGGCGCTGCGGGCGGTGGCCGACCGCATCATGGTGCTGCACTTCGGGCGCAAGCTGCTGGAGGACCACCCGGCCACGGTCATGGACAGCGCCATCGTGCGAGAAATCTACATGGGGGTGCCTGCCAATGCCGCTACTTGACATCGACGCGGTGAACGTCTTTTATGGCGACTTCCAGGCGCTTTCGGGTGTCAGCATTTCCCTGGAGGTCGGCGAAGTGCTGGCCCTCATCGGCGCCAACGGCGCGGGCAAGACCACGCTGCTGCGCTCGATCACGGGGCTGATGGCGCCGCGCCAGGGCCGCATCCGTTTTAACGGTGCCGATGTGGCCGGCATGCCGGCCCAGGCACTGGCCCGCCTGGGCATCGCCATGGTGCCGGAAGGCCGCATGCTGTTCCCGGCGCTGACGGTGCAGGAGAACCTGCAGATGGGTACCCTCACCCACCGCACCGGACCGTGGACGCTGGGCGCCGTGTACGACACCTTTCCTGTGCTCAAGGACCTGCGCCACCGCAACGCCACCCAGCTGTCGGGCGGGCAGCAGCAGATGGTGGCGATTGGCCGCGCACTGCTGAGCAACCCGCGGCTGTTGTTGTGCGACGAACTCTCGCTGGGGCTTGCGCCCCTGGTCGTCGAAGACATCTACCGCACCTTCTCGCGCATCCGCAGCGAGGGGCTGTCCATCGTACTGGTGGAGCAGGACGTGGCACGCGCCTGCGCCGTCTCCGACCAGATGGCCTGCCTGCTCAAGGGACAGGTCACGTTACAGGGGGCCAGTGCTGCGGTCAGCAACGCCCAGGTCACTGCCGCTTACTTCGGGGAATGAATGAACATGGAATGGATTTCGACACTGATCAACGGCCTGCTGCTGGGAGGGCTGTATGCCCTGTTCGGGCTGGGACTGGCACTGGTCTTCGGCGTGATGCGGGTGGTGAACCTGGCGCACGGGGAGTTCATCGTGCTGGGCGCCTATGCCGGGTTCTTCCTGGTCGGCTGGTTCAGCCAGGTTCCTGTCTGGGCCATGCTGGTGCCGGTGGTGGCGATCGGCTACCTGTTCGGGTGGCTGCTACAGGCGTGTGTGCTGAACCGCGCCGTACGAACCGGCAACGTGCTCACGCCCATGGTGCTCACGTTCGGACTGTCGGTGCTGTTGCGCAATGGCATGGTCGAGCTGTTCGGTGCCGACTCGCGCGCCGTGGATGCGGGGGGGCTGGGCAGCGCCAGCGTGGACCTGTTGGGCATCTCCGTGGGGGTGTATCCGGTGCTCATGCTGGGCCTGGCCCTGGCCATGTTCGCCACCCTCCAATGGGTGCTGCAGCGCACCGAGTTCGGCCGCATCGTGCGCGCCACGGCCGATTTCCCCGACATGGTGCGGCTCATGGGCGTCAAGCCCGAACGGGTCTTCTGTCAGGTCATGGGGCTGGCTGCGGCGTTTGCCATGGGCGCAGGCTACCTGCTGGCGCAGCGCACGCTGTTCACCCCCTTCTCGGGCGTCGAGCGCATGCTCATCGCGTTTGAAGTGGTGATCATCGGGGGACTCGGTTCGTTCTGGGGCGCCATGGCCGGTGGACTGGTGCTGGGCGTGGCGCAGCTCTTCGGGCAGCGCATCGACTCCAACGCGGGCTCGCTGTACGCCCACCTGCTGTTTCTGGCAACCCTGGTGTTCAAGCCCAACGGCCTGGCGGGGGGACGCAAATGAAAAAGCCAATGATCCTGGTATTGGCGTGGCTGCTGCCATGCACCGTGCTGGCCGCGCTGGCACCGCGTTGGCTGGACGCCGGCATGATGCGGCTGGTCAGCGAAGTGCTGCTGGCCATCTGCATGGCCCAGATGTGGAACCTGCTGGCGGGGTACGGCGGCCTGCTGTCCCTCGGCCACCAGCTGTTCATCGGCATCGGGGCCTACGCCCTGTTTGATTTCACGCAACGCACGGGCCTCTCGCCCTACCTGGTGCTGCCGGTGACGGGTGTGCTCGGGGCACTGGCGGCGATGGTGGTCGCGCCGGCGCTGTTCCGCCTGCGCGATGCGTATTTTTCCATCGGGATCTGGGTGGTGGCGGAGATCGTCACGCTGCTAGTGTCCAAGACACCGGCTCTCGGCGGCAGTGCCGGCCTGACGCTGGACATGTCCATGCTGGAGGACATCGAGCAGTTTGCCCAGGTGAGCTTCTGGCTGGCATGCTCTCTGGGCATCTGTGCCGTCGCAGGCCTGTACCTGCTGATGCAGTCGCGGCTGGGCCTGGCAGTGACCGCCGTGCGCGACAACGAGGTGGCCGCGCGTAGCATCGGCATCGATGTGCAGCGCGTGCGGTTGATCACCTTCGTCATCTCCGGCGCCGTGTGCTCGCTGGCCGGCGCGGTGTACTTCATGGGCGGCATGTTCGTCGTGCCTGGTTCAGCGTTCGACATCAACTGGGTGGTGATGATGCTCTTTGCCACGATGATCGGCGGCATCGGCACGATCGTCGGGCCGGTGGTCGGCGTCCTGGTGTGGTTCGGGTTGCGGGAGCTGCTGGCCGTGTCGCTGGGCATTTCCGGCGGCTGGTACCTCATCGCCATGGGCTGCGTGGCCATGGCGGTGAGCCTGTTCGCGCCCCGAGGGCTCGTCGGACTGTGGCCCATGGGTTCAGCCAGACGGGTGGCGTCATGAAGCGGGCCACGCTCGTTGCAGGGCTGGCGCTTTGCGCAGGCGGCGTCTGCGCACAGGTCAATGACAAGCCCCCTATTGTAGTGGGGGCCGTCAGCAGCCTTAGCGGCCCCGGCGCGTCTGCGGCCAGCGTGCAGGCCGCCCGGGCTTACTTCGACACCATCAACGCGGCCGGTGGCGTGCAGGGTCGCCGCATTGAGTACACCGTGATCGATGACCAGATGAACACCGAGAGCGCCCAAAGAGGCGCTTCAAGGCTCATCGACGACCCCCGCGTGGTCGCATTGGCGGGAGGCTCCAGCGTGCTGGAGTGCGGCGTCAACAATACCCGCTATGCGCAAGCAAGACTGTTCAATCTGCCTGGGGCCGGCGTGGACCCGGCCTGCTTCTCATCGACGCACATCGCACCCATGAACGCTGGCCCGTACGTGTCCACCGCCAATGCACTGACCTTTGCGCACCGGGTGCTCCAGCACCAGCGGATCTGTGTGGTCTCCCCGGCACTGCCAGGCATGACTGAAGCTTTCGAGCAGACCGTGCAGGACTGGGCTCGGCGAATGTCGGCGCCCGTGCCATCGCTGGACATCTACCGCCTCGAAGACCCGCTGCCCGGTGTGGTGCAACGCGTCAGCTCCCGGCAATGCCAGGTGCTGGTCTACACCGGTCCGGAAGGGCCATCGCTCGACTGGATCAAGGCCAGCCACCCGGCGATGGCCAAGGTACCAATCATCCTGCTGACTGCGTCCTACACATCCCAGACCGCCAGGACACTAGGCGCGTGGTCAGGCGAAGGCATCTATGCGATGGCGGAGTTCGACCCGTGGTCCAGCAGCTCGATGCAGATCGCGGATTGGCGACGACTGCTCGTCTCGCGCCAGGTAGAGCCCAGTTCGCTGTCCCAAGGGGGCTACATCGCCGCGCGCGCACTGGTGCATGTGATGATGGGAATGGACGGGCCGATCACCAGGACCTCAGTGTCACAGGCACTGGAGCGCATGCCAGCATGGCGCGGCGGCATGATGGACAAGCCGTTCCATGTCGGAGCCAATGGCCAGCATGCGCTGAACCGCAGCGCACTGCCGATGCGCCTGGTCGATGGAAAATGGCGTATCGCCCACCATGACTGGATCAGCTACTGACGCCCCATGGCACCGCGCTCATCCGGACATATTGGACCGGGCAGCGCTCAATGCGCGCGGGCTGCCGCTGGTGTGCGAGCACCTCCATCCGCCACCAACACTGCACCGTTGACGAATGAAGCGTCGTCGCTGGCAAGGAAGGCGCAGGCTGCCGCCATCTCCATCGGCCTCGCCATCCGGCCCAGCGCGATGCGCGCGACCGTGCGCTCCTCGGCCTGCATCTGGGTGACACCCCAGGCCTGCGCCATGTCGTGCAGCTCGCGCTCGCTCATGGGAGTGCGCACCCATCCAGGGCACAGCGCATTCACCCGCACGCCCTGTGGACCGCACGACGTAGCCGCAGACCGGGTGAGCGCAACCACGGCCGCCTTGCTGGCGGCGTAGCTCGCCATGTCGGCACCAGCGTTGAAGGCCGCTACGGACGCGATGTTCACCACCGCGCCGCTGTTGCGGGCCAGCATCCCAGGCAGTACGGCACGCATCAGGCGCATGGTTCCGGTGGTATTGACATCCAGGGTGCGCATCCATGCATCGTCGGTGATGCTGGCCGCATCGTCGTTGAGCACCATGCCTGCTGCATTGACCAGTACGTCCAGTTGCCCGTGCAGGGCCAGTGCGTGGGCTACGGTCGCTTGCACCTGCGCCTCGTCGGTGATGTCGCATGGCAACGCGATGCCACCCCAATCGTCGGCGACCCGGGCCAGCAGATCCCATTGCAGGCCCACAGCAACGACCAGGGCACCCTCGGCGCGCAGGCGCTGCACCACGGCGGCGCCGATTCCGCTGGCCGCACCGCTCACCATGGCAACCTTTCCAGCAAAGCGTGGCTCCATCACGGGCTTATCCAACACAAATACCTCCTGTTAGGTCAATGCGTTCTCCCAGGAACCGGCAGCCCAGGGCTATCCGGGTGTCGGTGGGTGGTTGAAGAACGGGCTCTCCGGCAGGGTGGACCCGCCGTCGACCACGATGGTCTGCCCCGTGATGTAGCGCGCCGCGGGGCTGGCCAGGAAGTGCATGGCATGCGCAATGTCCTGCGGCTCACCCAGTGCGCCCACCGGGATGAAGCTGGCGATGCGCGCGGCCCGCTCAGGATCGGAGAGCAACGATCCGCCCTGCTTGGCAATGTAGCCAGGTTCCACACCGTTGACCGTGATTGCATCGCTGGCCAGTTCCAGTGCGGCACTGCGGATGAAGCCGTTGACCCCCGCTTTGCTCGCGGCGTAGGGGGCACTGCCAGGCATGGCCACGCGTGGCCCCGTGACGGACGATGTCACCAGCACCCGGCCACCGCCGCGCTTGCCAGCCGCTCGCAGGTGCGGCAATGCCGCCTGGGTAAGCCAGAAACAGGCCTTGAGGTTGACCGCCAGGGTTTGTTCCAGCGTGGCATCATCCACTGACTCCAGCTCACACCAGGGGTTGATGGCGGCGTTGTGCACCACGATGTCGAGCGCACCCCACTGCGCCACGGTGGCTGCGACGGCCGCCTCGGCCTGGGCGCGCTGGCCGATGTCGCATTCCATCGCCTGGGCCTGTAAGCCCTCGGCACGGATCCCCTCTGCAACGCCCTCGCCCGCAGGGCCGGTGCGGTTGGCGATCATCACGCAAGCGCCAGCGCGGGCCAAAACCTGGGCGATGGCCGCGCCGATGCCACGTCCCCCACCGGTCACCAGAGCGACACGGCCATCGAGCCGGCGAATGTCTGACGCGCTCATGCCAGAAGTTCCACAACCAGCGCTTCGAAAGCGCTGTTGTGCCGGTCCACATCCCCCACCCTGGTGCCAGGGCAGCACAGCATCATGTTGTGGAACGGCGTGATGAGCACTCCACGGTTCATGAGGTACAGATGCAGCAGCGCCTCCAGATCGCTGTTGCGATGCAACTTCACCTCCGTCGCGTTGCGCGGCTCGTCGGGAGCGAACAGCGTTTCAACCCGGGCGCCCACGCGCGTGGCATGCCAGGGCAGTCCGTGAACGGCAATGGTGTTGTTCACACCACGGTGCAGGCGATCGCTCAGGGCCAGCATGCGCTCGAACGCCTCCTCGGTGAGCACTTCACCGAGTACGGCCCGCATCACCGCAACCGTGAGCGCATTGCCCGCCAGCGTGCCCCCCATGCCCGCATGTGCGCTCTGGCGCACGGTAGGATGCACGGGCGGCAGCACCTGCCAGACACGCTCAGCCATGGCCTGTGACAGGCCGAACGCCGCTGCCGGAATGCCGCCCGCAATGGCCTTGCCCAAGACGAACATGTCAGGCTCCAGCCCCATGGTTCGCGACGCACCACCAGGGCCACTGGAGATGGTGTGGGTCTCGTCGATCACAAGCACGGTACCGGTCTCGCGCGTCAGGCGGCGCAGCTCGGCATGGAACCCCGGCTGGGGCGCGATCATTCCGTAGTTGGTCATGGCCGGCTCGGCCAGAACGCAGGCCACATCGCCTTGGCGCAATGCAACCTCTAGCGCAGCCACGTCGTTGAACTCAACGACAACCGACAGGTCATCGTGCGGAAAGAAGTTGTGGTGCAGGCCGTTGCGCATGTGCAGCGCCCCCTCCCGCAACTCTACATGAGCCTCTTCCACGTTGCCGTGGTAGGCCCCGGAAAAGATAAGCACACGGGGTCGATTGGTGATCATGCGCGCCAGGCGGATGCAGGCGCGGTTGGCGTCAGTAGCAGACGTCGTGAGGTTCCAGTACGGCAGAACGAATCGGCGCTTGAGTTCCTCCCCCACCCACTCGGCATCGCCATTGGGGAGCATGAGAGAGGTGCCCACCAACGCCTGGCGAGTCATGGCCTCAACCACAGCGGGATGCCCATGGCCGCACATACCCCCCGTGTCTCCCAGGCAAAAATCCACATACTCGTTCCCGTCCACGTCTGAAAATCGCACGCCGTAGGAGCGCAACTTCTCTTCTATGTATACGGGCCATCCCCCAATCCAACGACGCATCCAGTGCGATGGAGCGCCATAAAGCCAACTGCTCTTGCCTTGGGCATACAGCTCTCCCGAGCGGGCATGGGTGCTTGCGTAGCGCAATTGTTCGGCCCGCATCAGCTCAGCGACACGTGAGGCGGAGACGCCAGAAACGATTTCGGTCATGGTTTGCATTTCACAAAGGGGACACAGAGGATTAGAAGAATGCGCTGCCAGCACATGGAGACAGCAGTGCTGGGCGACGGGCCCCCAGCAGGTCTAGCGCATGTCCGAACGACGCAGCTGGCCGCAGGACATCAAAATGCACCACCTGTAGGCCCGCGCGCTGGCCGCCGTTGACGTTGCGCATTTGGTCGTCCACAAAAACGCACTCATGCGCTGGCACTCCCAGGGCTTCGGTTACCGCCGCATAGGCGCGCGGATCGGGCTTGAGAACTCCTGTGTAGGTGGCGTCCACGATCACCTCAAACGCTTGCAGCAACGGCAAGCGGCTGCGGAAGTCGGCACCGTAAAAGAGATCGAGTTCGTTGGAGAGGATGGCCAGCCGCTTTCCTGCCGCTTGGGCGGCCCCTATGGCAGCGACAGCCTCGGGGCGTATCACCGACTGCACGTCAGCGCCGCGCGCCCGCTGGACAAAGGTTTCCATCAGGATCCACTCCTCGCCCACCAGTTGCCCTACCTCGCGGGTGCGGGCCATCCAGTAATCGCGCTCGCTGATCTTGTCGGCCTGCATGTCTTGCCACAGTGGGTCGCTGTCCGGATCGAAAGGACCGCGCCAGGTGAGCACGCCAGGTGCAAGGCCCAGGGCCTGTTCGGTCAGGTCGTGCGTCTCGAACAGCATGCGGCTGATCACGCCGCCAAAGTCGAGCACGAGGGCCGAGGCGGTCATGTGGCAGCCTCCGCAGGCGCTACGGCCACAACGCCGGGCACCACCCGCCCCTCCCGCACCCAGGTGTCGAACACGTCAAGCGCAGCCCGCACAAACGCTTCGTCATTGATGTGTGCATCCACGCAACGAACCGATGTGCAGGGGGATACCGCCTCCACCATCTCGTCCATGAATGCGGCAAGGCCCGCCGGGTCATGCATCGGCTCGCCGGGGCGGTCCCATTCCTCGATGCCACGGGCCGGCAGCAGCAGGCAAGTGGGGCCAGATGCCTGCGCCAGGCGCTGCGCGATCGTCCGCGCCACGCTGCGGCGCAGGTCGTGCTTGGCGCACACCGAGGCGAGCAGGCGGTTGTGCTCATGCACCGACCGGTCTGCATAGCCCTCGGGACGCCGCGCCCATGCCGCGAAGTCCACCATGTCGGTAGCCCCCGGGGCAACGATCTGGGGAACGCCAGCGCTGCCAGCGCCCAGCAAGCGGTCACCACCAGCGCTCACGCAACTGTCAGCGAGATGGTTCACCACTTCCTGCAGGCTGAAGTCCATGACACAGGCAAAGTAGCCGCGCCGCGCCAGGTCCTCGAACGCCCGCCCGCCCATGCCGGTGGTGTGGAACACAGCCAGCTCATACCCCCGCGCTTCCAGCTCGGGTTTGAGGCGCTTCATGTAGGTCAGTGCGCTGGAGCCAAGCGAGGTCATGCCCACTACAGGCCGGGAATCTGCTGCCACCGGGCGCGCCCGGCATGCCCCCACCACGGCCCCCGCAGCCTGGCCCAGTGCCGATTTGCACAAGCGGTTCAGCCCGTATAGGCCTCCAGCCCACAACTGCATGATGAGGTCTGGCGGAATACGGTCTGGTGGGATCAGCGGCGAGTAGGCGATGGTCGAAAGCACCAGCTTCGGGCAGCCCAGGGGCAATGCATTCGCCACGTCAAGTGCGAGGTCTGTGCCCATGGTGCCGCCCAGAATCAGGACACCATCAAATCGCCCTTCGATCTGCCACTGTGTAGCCATCAGCGACGCCCCTCGGGCCATGAGCCGCATGGAGGTGTTCTCGTCACCACTGTCCATCACTTGGCGCAGCGTCATGCCCGCTGCAGCCGCCACGTCGCTGTTGAGGATGTCCGGCGTGAACCCACCACGGCCCAGCACCCCGACATCCATCACCAGGGCCTTGGCGCCACAGTGCTCGACCGATTCGCGCAGGAAGGCGATCTCCTCGCTCTTGGTATCCACCGTTCCAATCAGCAGGATGACCGGCGCACGGCCTGCAGGCGCCGGGTTCAAGATGCGGCCTCCACCGCGGCGAACGCGGCCTCCAGTACGGTGCACAGATGGTCAACCTCTTCGAGCGAGATCACCAGGGGCGGCGAGAGAATCAGGTTGGGCCCGGAGATGCGGACCATCAGGCCGCGCCGGTAGGCCTCCCGGGCCACCCGGGCCGGAATGTCACTGCTGCGCGGCATGGGCGTGCGCAGTGCCTTGTCCTGCACCATCTCGATGCCCAGCATCAACCCCACGCCGCGCACGTTGCCGACAAAGCTGCAGGTCTGCTCCAGCCTGCGCAGGCGCTCCTGCATCACGGCGCCCACGCGGGCGGCATTGCCCGGCACATCCTGGGCCTCGATCTGGTCGAGCGTGGCCAGTGCGGCGGCCGCAGCCACGGGGTGGGCACTGTAGGTGTAGCCATGGCTCACGGCGGCCTGGCCGGTCGTGTCCTCGTCGAACACCCGGGCCACCTTGCTGGAGATGACAGTTGCACCCAGGGGAACGTAGCCCGAGCTGATGCCCTTGGCCAGGCACCACAGGTCGGCGTTGACGCCCCATAGGCGCGTGCCGAACAGATGACCCGTGCGCCCGAAGCCGGTGACCACCTCGTCGGCGATCAGCAGCACGCCGTACTTGTCGCAGATCCTGCGCACCGCAGGCCAGTAGTTGGCCGGTGGCACGATCACGCCGCCGGCGCCCTGCACAGGCTCGGCGATGAAGGCGGCCACGGTATCGGGCCCCTGGAAGATGATCTCGCGCTCCAGCAATTGGGCGCAGATCTCACCCAGCGCGACCGGGTCTTCGGTGTACGGGTTGCGGTAGAGCCAGGGCGTGTCGATGTGAAAGCAGCCTGGCAATAGCGGTTCGTAGGCACGCCGGAAGTTGGTGTTGCCGTTGACGCTCATGCCGCCAAAGTGCACGCCGTGGTAGCCCTGGCGCAGGCTGATGAACTTGAAGCGGTCGGCCTGCCCGCGCAGCTTGTGGTACTGCCGCGCGATCTTCAAGGCGCCCTCGACCGCGTCGGAGCCGCCGTTGGAGAACAGCACAGCCGACACGTCTTCTGGCTGCATCAGCTGGACCAGGCGGGCCGAGAGCTCGATGGCGCGCGGGTGTGTGGTGCCGCGGAACACGTTGTAGAAGGGCAGTTCGTCGAGCTGGGCCACGATGGCATCGCGCACGGGTTTGGCGCTGTGCCCCAGGTTGCTGCTCCACAAGCCCCCCACGCCGTCGAGCATCCTGTGCCCGTCCACATCCCAGATCCAGCAGCCTTCGCCGCGTGCCACGATGTCTGGTGGGTTCTTCTTCATGGCGGCCGGGTGTGCCATGGGGTGCCAGAGATGGCGGCCGCTGTCTGCCTTGAGTTGTTCGATGGTGCTGGTCATGGTGCTTGCTTTCTTCAGAACGGCGTGCCTACCGTGATGGTTTTGATCTCTGTGTAGTGCAGGAGGCCCTCGGCCCCCATCTCTTGCCCCAGGCCGCTTTCCTTGTGGCCACCGAAGGGCAGCTCGGGCTGCGAGACGCCAAAGTGGTTGATGCCCACCATGCCGGCCTCGATGCCCTCGCCCAGCTGGTGCGCGGCATGCAGGTCGCGCGTGAAGGCGTAGGCCCCCAGCGCATAGGGCAATGCGTTCGCCTGGCCGATGGCGCCCTCCAGGGTGTCGTAGGGCTGGATCACCGCCATCGGGCCGAACGGCTCCTGCTGCATCAGGCGGGTGCTGGCAGGCGCGTCCGCAAACACCGTGGGCTCAAAGAAGAAGCCGGGGCGCTCGACCCGATGGCCGCCGGTGAGCAGGCGCGCGCCCAGGCCGATGGCGTCGTCCACAAAGCGCTCCATGTCTTCGATGCGGCGCGCGTGGGACAGCGGCCCCATCTGCGTGGCGGCATCCATGCCCGGCCCCAGGCGCAGGGCCTTCGCTGCCGCGCTGAAGCGCTCCGAGAAAGTGCCCAGGTGCGCACGCGGCACGTAAAAGCGGATAGGCGAAGCACACACCTGCCCGGCATTGCGGTACTTGGCCGCTACCGCCTGCCTGAGCACGAAGTCCATCGCCCCACCCTCGCACATGTCCTCGCACACGATGACCGGCGCATGCCCGCCCAGCTCGCCCGTGAAGCGCTTCACATGCGCCGCCGCCTGGACTCCCAGCAGCTTGCCCACGGCCACCGAGCCGGTGACGGACACCTTGGCGATCTCCGGTCGCCCGATGAGGAAGGACGAGACCTGCGCCGGGTCGCCGCACACGAGGTTGATCGCATCGGCAGGCACGCCCGCATCCAGAAAGCACTGCACCAGCAGCATGCAACTGCCCGGGGTTTCCTCCGCCGGCTTGATGACCACGCTGCAGCCTGCGGCGAGCGCGCTGCCCAGCTTGCGACTGGGCAGGTTGACGGGAAAATTCCAGGCAGTGAAGGCCGCCACTGGGCCCACGGGCACCCGCGTGACGGTGTGCGAAAGAATGCCTTCCACCCGGGGCGCCACGGCCCTGCCATACAGGCGCTTGGCCTCTTCCGCCTGAAAGTCGATGATGTCTGCCGACAGCGTGACCTCGCGCCGGGCCTCGCTCAGCGGCTTGCCCTGCTCCAGGGTAAGCACGGTCGCCACGGCATCGACCCGCTGGCGCAACAGGTCCGCTGCGCGGCGCAAGATCACATAGCGCTCGTGCGGGCGCACGCGGCGCCAGGCCAGATAGCCGCGCTGTGCCGATTCGGCAGCGGCTGCCAATTCGGCCAGGCCAGCCAGCGGCAGCAGCCCGAGCTCCATGGCGGTAGCCGGGTTGACGACGGGGCGAGAACCACCGCTGGTGTGGTCAGTCCATTGGCCGGCCACATGTAAGGCCAGCGAGGGGTAAGAAGATGTCATGGTGTCCAGAGGTCAAAAACGACGGCGCCTCGAAAGCGCCGAACGACCACTGGACGATAGGTTTTGATGGCCGCTGGACGTGATCAATATCCAGCAAATGCAATACTAGGGTTTACCCCATATTTCTAACGCGAGCCAACAGAGCCCTGCGGCAGGCATCTGGCCCTTCTTGACAGCCAAGCGGCGAAACTCGCCATCGCGCTCGAAGAGCCTGCCCTGATACACAAACTTGCACCGACAGCAGCCGCAAGACTGTCAACGATGCGGTCATGTTGCGTGAGACGCGCGCCAAGAGTGTCGACATGATCGTGCATGCTGTCCGAGCGTTCGTGTTGTCGCGGTCTTGTCGTGACGACTGTCCCGCACTATAGGGAGCCTCTCAAAACCCCAAGATGCGATGCCAACCCCCTATACGAATCAACAGCTTACGGTGCCTTGGAGGCCGAATTCGGAGGTTTTGAGAGGTTCCCTAAAGAATCCTGGCAACTTGCCATTCAGCGATCCAGTCCAACTCGTCGAGACTGCCGGGACGATAGCGGATGGGAGGATCCCTACGGGACAACCAGACGAACATGGTCTAGCGAGTTATCTTCAAAGAAAACGTCAGCAGGGACAGCGCTAGACTGGCCGCTAGGACGATGCAAAACGCCAAGTGAGCAGGCATCGGCAGTGCTGAGGAAACTCCGATGGCAACAGCCGCACAACTCATTTGCAGAAAACCGAGCAATGCAGAGGCAGCGCCCGCTTGTTGCCCAAAAGGCTGTAACGTGATCGCGGTGCCCAGCGGGTTAATTATCCCCATGCCCAGAAGAAATATGGTCAGTGCAGTCGAGAAGTAGTATTCGTCGTGCGGGCCAACCAGCAGAGCGATGCTTCCCACGAACGCGACGATGATCCCGATTCGGGCCGCCCGAGCCGATCCCAATCGGTGCGCCAGCCTCGGCGCCAACATGCCTGCACCAAACACCACGAAGACGGTGGAAGCGAAGAACCACGCCAGCCCGAACGGCGAGTAGTCAAATCCCTCCATCAGGATGGCAGGTGCCATCGCAAAGAACATGTAGAGAGAGCCGATGACCAGGCTTACTGACAAAGCGGGCACGACAAAGCGGCGGTCGCGCAGCAGTCGCCCATAAGAGCCCACCACCGATCGGAGGGAAAGCACTGCGCGCCGTTCGGCCGTGTGCGTCTCGCCCAAGCGGATCACGTAGTGGATGCCCAACAACAACGCAAGCAGAGCCACCACCCAGAAGGTTGCTCGCCAACCAAGCAAGCTGTTGAATGCACCGCCCAACAGCGGAGAGAAGCCGGGCGCTGCGGCCATAGCCACCATGATGAGTGAAAGCACACGGGCCAGCGTTTCTCCATCAAACAGGTCACGTGCAATGGCTCGCGACAGTACGGATGTGGCGCACACCCCCAGCGCCTGCACGATGCGCCCCGCGATGAGCTGAGGTAGATTGACTGCAACCGCACAGATAGCGCTACCTACAACGAATACGGCCAGGCCGCACAACACAAGCCCCTTGCGCCCAAATCGGTCCGATAGCGGTCCCACGAACAGCTGCCCTACGGCAAAAGCGACGAAGAAAGTCCCGAGCGTTGCGCTCAGCTCCTTTGCCGTGATGCCCAGTTCGCCGCCCATGCTGGGGAAAGCTGGCAGGATGATGTTGGTGGCCAGCGACCCTAGTGCGGCCAAGCCAGCGAGCAACAGCAGCAACTCGACCGTCAACAGTCTTGGGGGATTGCTCGTCGGTTGCATCGTCGCCTCCTTCATCGATACATTCGATTCAAGCATCCAGCAGATCATGCAGGGTGGCCATGCGCCCCGCACCCAAACGCTTATTCAGGGCCGTCTGCGCCGCCTTCCAGGCACGATGCCCCTCGGCTCGCTTCGCTTCACCGGCCTCGGTCGCTTCGACGAGACGGCTGCGCGCATCGCTTCCCGCTCCGACCTTCAGCCATCCACGAGCCTCCAGCGGCCGCATGCTGCGCGTCAAAGTCGAAGCGTCCATCTGCATTCGTTCGGCTAGGTCGCTCGGACGGATCGGACCAAGCCCGACGACGTACGACAACAGCGCGTACTGCGTGTTCTTCAGTCCCGTTTCGCTGACATATCGGTCGTATTGACGCGTCACCATGCGAGTCAGCTGGCGGAGCTTTGGGTTCGTACACCCTTGAGGTTTGGAGGCTGTTTTCATGTGATAAATTGTATATGCAATTGTTGTATATACAACTTATCAAGAAAAGGTGCGTCTTATGGAAGTTGATGAAGTAGTCGCTCGTTGGGAAGCTGACGAAGCGCGCGTGCGGGCGCGCCAGAGTGCTCCGGGTGCAGAGCCCAGAGGAACGGTCTTCGGCCTCTCGGGCATGGAAATGTTCAATGCGATGTTCGCTGGAGAGTTGCCGCCTCCACCGATCAATGACACCGTCAGTATCATCGGAATCCACATTGAGCCCGGCGTCGCCGTCTTCCAAGGACGACCACAAAGGCGCCTCTACAATCCTCTTGGCACCGTGCATGGCGGGTGGTTTGCCACGCTGCTCGACTCCGCCGTGGGCTGCGCAGTGCATTCGACGCTTCCTGCCGGAAAAGGCTTCACCACGCTGGAACTCAAAGTGAACATGCTGCGCGCACTTAACGAGCAAGTGCCGCTGGTGCGTGCGGAAGGGAAGTTGATCCACGCGGGACGTCAAGTTGCCGTGGCCGAAGGCCAGATCGTCGGCCCTGACGGAAAGATCTTCGCGCATGCGACGACGACATGCCTGATCTTCGACCAAGTCGATCTAACAACAAAAAGGTTCCCTGGGCGAACCTAGTCCTACTGTCCCGTGTGCACTCAGCGTGTGTCGCAGATGACGACGGTTGGCGCAGTATCGGTGTAGTTTTTCATGTCAGCAGCCAGGGTTTTTCCCGCCACCGCCATGCCGGCCTTGAAGGCGGCGAGGTCGGTGAACAACATATGCGCAGCGGCCACGATGGGGGGCGGTTTACCTGCGCCGTCGTTCAGGCACTGATCGATCTCCACACGTTGGAGGCCGTGAGGCGTCAAAAGCTTGCGGATAAGGGCGGCATGGGTGGATTGGTAGTAGTTGTGGTCGAAGCGCTGGCTTTCGGTTGCGGGATAGGAAACGGTGACACGGATCATGTGTGGGTACTCCAGCTAAAAGGGAACAGAAGAAGCATCAGTTGCGAAGTTCGCGGAACAGGTCGCGACCCAGCACCGCCGACGCGGCCAGCAAGCCACCGATCATGGCGCCGCTGACACCGCCCATCGAGACATCTTGCCCGCTGAAAAACAGCCCCTTCACAGGGCCGTGGGCACGCATCCAGCGCTGCTCGTAGCGTGATGGTGTGGGCGCAAACGACATGAAGTCACCGCAGCTGCGATTCAGGAAGTGGTTGAAGCTCAGCGGTGTGGCCAGTTCGGCGTGTTCGACGTGGCCGCGCGCCTTTGGATAGAAGCGGTAAACCTGGGCCAGCATTTCTTCCGTCAGGCGCGCCTTGAGCTCGTCATACGCTTCGCCACGACGTTGCCAACTGGTGTCGGTGAAGGGCGCAAACAGACGCCAGTCGGTGAAGCTGCAAATGTCCATCGTGCTACGGTCGGGGTAGCGAGAGAGCCAACTCGGATCTTTGGCAGAGGGCTGCGAGATGAAGTGCAAAGGCATTGGTTGGTGTGCCGGGTCTGCCGCGTAGCGTGCCCAGTCGGCCCCTTGTTGCTCGCTGCGATGGATCCAAATGTTGGCTGGGCCCACACCCAGCGTCGCGTTGCTCGCGTTTAGGCCCACGTTCAGCACAACCGCACCCAGTGTCAGCGGCAGATTGGCACTGGCCCTGCGCAACGGGGCAGCAGCTTCATGGTCGGCCGGCAGCAACTCCAGCGTCTTGCGGATGCCAATGGAGCTAACCACGGTGCGTGCCTCGACCATGTGGCCGTCGGCCAAAGCCACTCCAGCCACACGGCCATTTTTCTCGACCACAGCGGTGACATCGGCCGCTACCAGCACCAAACCACCTGCTGCGCGGATGGTATTGGCCATCGCGGTGGCGACACCCTGGGCGCCGCCCACGGGGTAGCTGCCACCGTCGAGGTAATGCCTTACCACCATCGCATGGGCCGCGAATGAGGCATGCTCTGGCAGCGAGGCGTAGTCACCAAAATGGCCGCACAAGACGGCGATCAGGGTCTCGTCGGGGGTTAGCTCACGCAGTACCTCCAGCACCGTGCGTTTGGCCAGCGGCATGAAGGCAGGCGCGACCTGGGCAAAGGTTTCTTCGGCAAGAGCCGGAGGCAACGCTCGTTCTCCGAAGAAGGCGGCCGACCCGCGGCTGGCGGTGTTCACGAGTTCCAGGTAGCGATCAATAGCGACGGCCTCCTTGGGAAAGTACGCTTTCATTCGCGCCTTGAACGGACCGCTGCCTGCGTAGTAGTCGTACATGGTGTCGCCGACCACGATCTGGTTGTAGATCTCGGGCATGCGCGCCCAATTCAAGGTGCCGCGTGTGACCTTGTTGAACAGGTTGGACAAGGTGCCCTCGCGGTGCACCTCGCCCACGTAGTGCAGGCCCACGTCCCATTCATAGCCCTTGCGTTTAAACACCTGCAGGCAACCGCCGGGAACGGCATGGCGCTCCAGCACCAGTACCCGTTTACCGTCCAGCGCCAGCAGCGCGGCGGCCGACAAACCACCTGCGCCAGAGCCGATCACAATGGCATCGAATGTGCCGTCCAGATCACCACGCATGCGGGCCCGTTTGTAGCTGTTGTCACTGTCTTGCACAGTTGTGGTTTCCATGATGCTCACGCTCCCGTCATACCGGAGTTGAACAAACCTGGCCCCGCGAGCGAAGCGCCGCCATCCACGGGCAGCACCACGCCGGTCACGTAGTCACACACTGGAGAGCACAGCATCAGCACGACGTTGGCCACCGCGTCGATGGTGCCAAAGCGGCGCAAAGGTACTGCCGCCATTACGGCGCTGCGTGCAGCCTCGGTCGGGGTCAGTCGCTGCATCCCCTCGGTTCCGTCAATCGGTCCGGGCACTATGGAATTCACACGCACACCTTCCGGGCCCCACTCCATTGCGAGCACACGCGTGAGCATGTCCACCCCGGCTTTCGCCGCACACACATGGGCTTGCATGGGCATCGGCACAAAGGCTTGCGGCGCTGAGATATTGATAAGTGAAGCCCCCGGCTTTCTCAACCAGCCGTGTGACGCACGTAGCACGTTGAAGGTACCTAGCAAGTCGATGTCGACCACCGTCTTGAAGCCGTTTGCCGACATGCCCACTGCGGGCGCAACGAAGTTGCCCGCAGCACCGGAGACCACCACGTCAATCGGGCCAAAAGCCGTATGCACCTGTTCAAATGCGGCCGCGACGACCGGGGCCTCCCGTACGTCGCCGGTGCAGCCCAGCACCTCGCGACCATGGCCGCGCAGCGACTTGACGGCAGCGGCAACCCTCTCCGCGCTGCGGCTCAGAATTGCAACCCTGGCCCCGGCCCGCGCGAATGCATCGGCGATGCCCAAATTGATGCCGCTACTACCGCCGGCGACAAAAACGTTTTGTCCACTAAAATTAAATTGTCCGCTCATTCGATCTGTCTCCTGATTTCGGGTCAACTGGTATGGCATGCCAGGTGCTGCCAATGCGTGCAGCGCCTAGGAGGCTGTCGGACTTGGAGCGTCGAAAGCGAAAATCGGCCTCAGCGAGGACAGTTTTTGCCGGATTTGCAGCCCCATAGCCAGGCTATGGGGCAAAAAGACGGTGAAAAATGGACCGCTGCGGCCGATTTGCAGCCGACGATTTCCAAGTCCGACAGGCTCCTAGAGCCACCATCGCGTTTCAATGCTAGGCAGTCCCTTCGTCGCCGTCTGTCAAAAACACGAAGATTCACGACCCGCTCTCTCATGGTTTACGAGGATGCTGAAACCACTGCCCTGCGGTTGGCGCTGTGCCAAGAGCATTGGTTTGGCGCCTGCCCGCCTGCGCTGCAAGATGCGCTGCTGGCCCACGGGCGGCTGCGGCGACTGGCCAGCGGGGAGACGCTCTATGCGCGCGGAGTCCCGTCGGAACATGCGCTGTACTGCGTCGTCGAAGGCGCGCTGTGTATTGGCACCACCGACAGCAAGGGGCTGCCTTCGCTGTTGGTGTACCTGGAGCCTCACCATTGGTTCGGCGAGCTGCCCCTCATCGATGGCTTGCCGCGCACGCACGATGCCGTGGCCGATGGTGCGACCGCAGTGCTGTGTGTACCGCAGACCCGGCTGCAGGGCTGGCTGGACACCCATCCAGCGCACTGGCGTGACATTGCACGGCTGGCGGCGGGCAAGCTGCGTGTGGCATACCAGGTGTTGGGCGAACCCGGCTCGCTGCCTCAGCGGCTGGCACGCAGGCTTTGGCTGGTGGCGCATGGCTTTGGGTCGCGCGGTGCCGCGCCGCGCTTGCGGCTGAACCTGTCTCAGGAGCAACTGGCTCATATGCTGGGCGCTAGTCGGCAAAGCATCAACATGGCGCTGCGCAGTCTGGAGCAGGTCGGCGTGATCGCCCAACACTACCGGAGCATTGAGGTGCTGGACATCGAAGCCCTGCGGCTGAGCGCTATCTGCGCGCGCTGAACCTGCAGTCGCGACCAAGGGGCCGAGGCGCGACGCGGTTACTGTGGCAGCAGTTTGATCGAGTCCCCTACTGAGGGGGGCACTTCTGGTTGGAAATCAACAGCCATCAGGACCAGCAGCTTTCACATACAGGCCGCATGTAAGAGCGCAAACCCATCAGACCCTCACGTCTTGATCTCCTAGATGCGTCCATGTAAGACCTTCCCGAGGCAGTTGCCATCGCCGTTTGCGCTCTAGATTGAAGCCGCCTCAACTTTCGCGCGATTTATTATTGATTCGGCTGTATTCAACTTGAAATACTCTGGTGTGCCATCATGTTGGAGTGATGCAAGCAACTGACATGAGAAAGCTGTCGCGCCCAGCGCGCCACGAGAGGCGAGTGCAGGTAATTCGGATGCGCAAAGCGGGCCGGACCTACGATGAGATTGCGACGCTCACGGGGCTGAGCCGCACAGGTGTGTTCAACATCTGCAAGCGCCATGAATTGAGCGGCACCAAGGCCTTGCACGATGCGCCCAGCGGGCGCCAAAGCGGCGATGGTCGGCTGCTGACTGCGGCGCAGGAGACGCTGGTGCGCAAGCTCATCACCGACAAGACGCCAGACCAGTTGAAGATGCCCTACGCGCTGTGGACGCGCGCAGCGGTCTCGCAGCTGATTGAGGAGCGATTTGGCATCAAGCTGCCGGTACGCACGGTGGGGCTATATCTGGCGCGCTGGGGCTTCACACCGCAAAATCCGATGAAGAAGGCCTACGAGCAATCGCCCGCCGCAGTCAGGAAGTGACATGAAGAGGACTACTCCGTCATTGCGGCAAGGGCCAAGGCCGAAGGCGCAGAGATCCATTGGGGAGATGAGAGCGGCCTGCGCAGCGACGATGTGCGCGGCCGCAGTTTCGCCCCCAAAGGCCAGACGCCGGTGATCCGGGTCAACAACAAGCGCCACGGCCTGTCGATGATCTCCACCGTCACCAACAAGGGGCAGATGCGCTGGCGCATCTTTGAAGGCGCGATCAACGCCAAGATCCTGATCGACTTCCTGCGCAGGTTGATCAAGGGTGCCACCAAGAAGGTGTTTCTGATCCTGGACAACCTACGGGTGCACAACGCCAAGCCTGTGAAGGCCTGGCTGGCCGAGCATGCCGATGCGATCGAGGTGTTCTATCTGCCAAGCTACAGCCCGGAACTGAACCCCGATGAGATGGCCAACGCCGACATCAAGCAGGCGGTGACGAAACTGGCGCCCGCGCGCACGAAGCTGCAGTTGGTCAAGGCCACTGCTCGCCATCTACGCAGTGTGCAGCGCTCAGCCTGAGCGCATTCGCAAATACTTCCAGCATGAGCCGGTTCGCTATGCGGCTTGATTCAACTTCATTGATGCCGGATCAATAACACGCGGCAGGAAGAATCCGCTTCAAAGTACAGACTCTTATCGATGCATGCCGCCCACGCAAAACAAGCTCATGAGTGTCCCACCCGACTGCAGTTTGTCTGGCATGTAACAGCGCTGTCTCTGAGATGACTAGCTGCACCCCAAGCGTCTTTGTCAACTCTTGCAGGCGACTAGCAATGTTTACCGCGTCACCCACAGCTGTATAGGTTCGCGTGTCTTTGAATCCCACGGTTGCAACTGCGGCGGTTCCTGCGTGTATGCCGATGCCGGCAATCAACTCGCGACCAAAGTCGGCCTTCATGGCTTTGTTGAGGACGCTCAGGCGTTCAGCAATTCTCGAAGCGGCCGAGAGCGCTTGGCGCGCTCCTTGTTCTACGGAACTTCCGATGCCGAACAATGCCATGACGCTGTCTCCGATAAATTGATTGGGTATGCCCCCGGCCTCCCGTACGGCCTCACCAACCGCTTCAAAAAAACGCTCCAGCACATAGACAAGATCAAATGGCAAGTGCGCTTCTGCCAACCCGGTCCACTGCCGCAGATCTACGAATAGCACGACGACTTCTTGCTCGACAGGTAGCCGCCAGCCATTTCCCCTTGCGTCACCCGCATTTGTACGCAGCACCGGTTGAACGGCGATGTTCCCAAGAGGGCGGAGTTGACAGGCCAGCCGGATGTCAGGGCCTGCACTTATGCGTTGCAAAGTTCCTGCCTCATCGGCGTCGGGCACTGGCAACTCCCTTTCCGTTACTTGAATACGAATTCGACAGGTGGAGCAACGCCCTCGACCGCCGCAAAGCGACATGTGGGAAAAGCCATTTGCCCGACTTGCCTCCAGAACGGAAAAGCCTCGTGGCACATGTACTATCCCTTCGGGAAAAGTGATCTGCAACAGGCCACGCTTGCGGCGCATCCAAATGTCTCGCGCCAGTCGAACTGCCAGCACCGTCAACAGCAACATCAGTGAACCCGCCCAGATCTGATTGGCGATCTGGTCGCGCTCCGCAGAAGCCACGATAGACCTCACTGGGGCTATTCTTGTCGCAAGCTCTCGCGCCATTGACAAATAGCCGGTAGCGGCCAGCACCGGCAGCACGGCCGCCACTGCAGTGAGGGCGGGTTTGAAACGTTGGTACGCGGCGCGATGGCGGTACACATAGTGGACCCCCACGCAACCGTGAAGCCAAGCAATCACGATCAGGCCCAATCGACTCTCGGAGGAACCGTCGCCCCATATCAAGGCAACAGTACGTGCGTAGTCGTCATTGACGCCATGGAGTTCGTAAGCAAGGCGTGTACCTGCGAAGTGGCCAGTTAGCAAAAGCGGAACTAGAAAACCCAACACTATGCGCGCAAGCTCCGCTATGGGCATCCGCAGGGTGCGGCGCTGGTAAAGCGCCAGCAGCGCCAAGCCAAAGTGAGCGATCAAGGCACCATAGAAGGCCGCGGTTCCGGGAGGACTTCGCCATAGCAACAGAAACCATGTCCTACCCGCATTGGCCGCGTCAACCGATATCAGTCCCAATGCATGGTTGGCAAGATGGGTCGAGACATAGGCAAACAACACCATGCCACTGGCGAAACGCAACTTTCGAGCGCTGAGGAGATCGGAAGAGAAATGGAATATTCGCACGTGTCGACGGTAGGGTTAAGAAACGTCAAGCTCTTGACCGGGATTCCCGAGGAGCGCATTGCAGATGTTGCAGCGAGATGCACGTGGCGCCATTTCAGCCCCGGACAGATGATTGTCTTGCGTAATAGTTCCGACAAGGATGTGCATTTTGTCGTCAGTGGCCGAGTGCGCGTTACCTCCTTCTCGGCCAGTGGGCGCCAAGTGACCTTTCGAGACGAGCCGCCGGGCGAGACATTGGGCGATCTCGCCGCGATTGACGGGCAACCGCGCTCTGCAGATGTCTTGGCCCTGGACGCGGTGCTAGTGGCCTCGATGGAGCCCCAGGCCTTCCGCGCACTGATCCGAGCAGAGCCTATCGTCAACGAACGCGTACTTCTGCGGCTAGCGGCTTTGGTGCGCATGCTATCGGAAAGAGTGATCGAGTTGAGTACGTTGGGTGTACAGAACAGAATTCACGCTGAGCTGCTACGCTTAGCGCGAGCCAGCGCCGGCCCGAATACCTGTGCGCGGATCAATCCTGCCCCCAAGCATTCCGACGTTGCGAGCCAGGTGAGCACCTACCGCGAACAAGTCACTCGTGAGATTTCAGCGTTGATACGCCAGGGTCTTGCAGTCAAGGAGGGCGGCGCTCTCGTTCTGCTGGATGTGCCTCGTTTGGAGCGCATGGTGGCAGAGGTCCGCCGTGAGGCTTGAAGCGCACTGAGTTGCCGATTCAGGTGCGTAAACGCACATCGTAGATTTCGTTCCATTTTTACAGTAGCGCCATGGACAAGTTGTTCATGTACTACGAAAGGAATGAAGCATGCAAAGCAAGTTTTTCGCAATCGCCCTGATCCTCGCTGCCGGACCTGCCTTGGCCGACGACATTACTGTGGACACCACGCCGTTTACCTCGACGCGCAGCCGTGCCGAGGTCCAGGCAGAGCTTCGTCAATTCCAGTCCAGCGGCGTGGATCCATGGTCACGAACATACAATCCACTGGATCATTTCCAGAGCAAGCTCACTCGGTCCGAGGTAACACGCGACTATCTGCTTGCAAGTGAGGAAGCGCATGCCGTCATGGGCGAGGACAGCGGGTCGAGCTACTTTGCACGGGCAGCCTCTCCGAGTGGGTCGGGCTCCGTTGCACATGCTCCTTCTCAATCTGGCCAGTCAAGCGGCGCCGAATAGCAATTGCGGGGCACTGCTGCCGAAATTCCCGGCGTTTCTGGCGCCCCTAGTTACAGAAGTCCCCTTTGTGCCGTTTGGTCCCGCGAAGATCGAATGCCACCGAAACCACGCTAACAATATTTGAAAAAATCATGAACAATACTTTTGCCAAAGTCGGCGCTGCCACCGCAGTGTGGATGATCGCCTGCACCGCAGTCCACGCTGAGGGCCTCCGCATTGAAAAAAACATCTCGCTAGACTTGGCCACTCAGATCGCCTCGCAGGCCGTGGCTACTTGCACGGCCAACGGCTATGCCGTCAGTGCCACTGTGGTTGATCGCGCAGGCGTCGTGCGTGCGGTACAGCGCGCAGACAACGCTGGCCCGCATACGATCGATTCCAGCCGTCTCAAGGCCTACACCTCGGTTTCGGCCAGGGAGACAACGCTGTCCTTGATGGAGCGCGCTCTGAAGAACCCCGCCGCTGCCAACTTGGTGAACATCCCCGGATACTTGTTGCTGGGCGGCGGCGTGCCTGTGAAAGCAGGCAGCGATGTGATCGGCGCCGTGGGCGTTGGCGGGGCACCAGGGGGGCAATTTGACGAGCAATGCGCCGTCGCAGGAATTGCCAAGGTGCAAGACCAATTGAAATAGCCATTCCCGCTCTCAGAGATCTGAGAGCGCGGCGATGACGTGCTCTCCGAACCCCATAGCGGCTGGGGACAGAGTTCGATCCGATGGTCGAAACAGCGACATCTCGCGCTGCACGACAGGATTGGTGATTTCCCGCATGACAAGACCCAGCGGCATCGCCAAGGCTTGTACGTACGCTGGCATGATGTTGTAGAAAAGCCCGGCCGCAGCAAGTCCCAAGGCGCTGGAAGTGTTGTCTACCACCTGAGAAGGAGCAACGCGCAGGGGAGCGGGCAATTGGCGGAAGATGGTGGGCAGGTGGATCTCATGGTCGCGCCCTGCCACCATCAGGCGCTCCGATGCCAAGTCGCTCCACGTCAGCGATTGCTTGTTTGCAAAGGGATGGTCATGTGCGCACCATGCGACCCACGGGCTCTGGTAGAGGACCACGCGTTCGACCTCGGGCCCGACCGGACGGTCAGGGCCAACCGCGAGATCGACCTCGCGGCTTGCCACGCGATCCACGAGCATCTCCAAAGGGCAGTCAATAAGCCGCACAACCACCCCGGGCTGTCGCTTCGCATACTCTGCCATCAACGGCGGAAGCATCACGCTTGCTACCACCAGAGGGGCTGCGATACATACGACACCTGCCGCTTGATGGCGAATGTCGAGCGCCGCAGTTTTCGTGAGGGCGAACTGTCGGCTCAGCGCTTCCACCGCAGAAGTCAGTGCCCTGCCTGCCGCAGAAAGCATGACCTTTCGCGTATTGCGATCCAGCACTGTGTACCCCAGCGCGGCTTCCAATTCGGTCACCAACTGACTCACTGCGGACGGAGACAAGTGCAGCAACTCCGCCGCCCGCGTGAAGCTGCCGGTGTCGGCTACCGCGAGGAAGGCCTCGGCTTGTCGGAAGGTGAAGTGCATGCCGGATTTTTAAGGTGACCTGAAAAGTCGTTCAGTAAATGTGGCGATTCTCTCTTTCATTTCCTTCCAGAGTCCCGCTGCCGCTGCCTGTTCGAGTCAGGCCGGCGCCTAATAACCACATGGAGACAATGATGTCGATACACCAAGCAGGGCTTGCGTCCTCTCGCCTGCAACGCCGCGCCTTCCTCAAGACGGCTGCGGCTGCTGCCACTGCCGCCAGCACCGCCTTTCCGGCCACCCACCTTTTCGCGCAGAGCATGCAACTCGACATGGCTCGCATCGTCACCGGCTTCGCGGCGGGCGGCACCTCGGACACGCTGTGCCGCCGCCTGGCGGCGCGCATGACCGGTGGCTATGCCCGCTCGGTGATCGTGGAAAACCGCACCGGTGCGGGTGGCTAGATCGCCATCCAGGCAATGAAGGGCATGCCCTCGGACGGAACGGCCATCCTGCAGACGCCCATGTCCATGCTGGGCATCTACCCGCACATCTACAAGAAGTTGCCCTACGATCCGCTCAAGGACCTGACGCCCGTGTCCATCGGCTGCGTGTTCGATTTTGGCTTGGCGGTGGGCCCCGCCGTGCCAGCATCGGTGACCAACGTGCCCCAGTACTTGGCCTGAGCCAAGTCGAGCAAAAACGTGGCCTTCGGCTCGCCCGCGGCCGGCTCGGTGCCCCACTTCATCGGGGTGCTGCTGGGCCGTCAGGGCGGGGTGGAGCTCACGCACATACCCTATCGCGGCACGCAGCCGGCCATCCTGGACATGGTCGGCGGCCAATTGCCCGCCGTGTCTGGCCCCATCGGTGACTTCCTGCCGTACCTGGCTGGGGGCAAGTGCCGGATCTTGGTGACTAGCGGTGCGGCGCGCAACCAGTTCGTGGGGACCGTGTCCACGTTCACCGAGCAGGGCCTCAAGGACATGGCGTTCTCCGAGTGGCTCGGCCTGTTCCTGCCCGCAGGCGCATCCGCCGATGTCGTGCAGCGCGCCAGTGCTGCCCTGCGGCCGGCGCTGGCCAGCCCGGAGATCGTCGACGGCCTGGCGGCCGTGGGGCTGAAAGCCGCGTCGTCGACCCCCGCCGAACTCGCAGCACGTCTGAGGGCTGATCACGACCGCTGGGGACCCATCGTCAGGTCCGTTGGCTTCACGGCTGAATCATGAACCGCCAGGGCCTGACTGACCTCCTGAGCGACGCACGCGGTTCCTACGGCGTGTTCACCGACGAACGCCTGCCGCTGCGCTGGATTTGGGACTGGGGCGACGCCCAGGCGGCACAGTCGCTGGCGCCGCAGCGGCCCCGGGCGCCGCGCGAGGCGTCCGCCTCGCTGCGTATCTGCCACAAGCACGGCTATCAGTGGCGGGCGCCACTGACGGCCGGTGCCGGCACATCGACTGCAATCAACTCCATTTATCAACGGCCGAAAGAAACCAGCCATGTTCCAAAGCAGTACCAAGGTGGACGCGCCACAGACAAAAGACACGAACCGCATGGCCCGCGTTGAGAAGGGCAACAGGATGACAGTGTTCAAATTTGCAAGCATTGTTGCCATCGCCGGATGGATCAGTGCTGCGTACGCCTCGGACATGGTGATCGCGAGCGTCGCACCGCTGAGCGGGCCGCTGGCCTTCAATGGTGTTCAGAACCTGGAGGGCAGCCGCGCTTGCATCGATGAGGCGAACGCCGCAGGAGGGGTACACGGGCACAAGCTGCGCCTCGTTGCGGTAGACGACCAGTACAAGGCGCAGGAGACGGTTAGGTTGGTTCGATTGGTGGCTGAGCGTAACAAGCCCATTGCATTCCTCAACTTGATCGGGTCGGAGAACGTCAGTGCGCTGCTAAGGGAGAGAACGCTGGTGAATGTGCGCATACCCGTGGTAGGAGTGAGTCCAGGCGCGGACATTCTGCGCAAGCCGGGAAGCCCCTGGATATTCCATGTCCAGGCCAGCGATGGCGCGCAACTCAAGCGGATTGTGTCGCACCTCGCAACGATTGGCCTCACACGGATTGCGGTTGCGTATCAGGACAGCCCGTTCGGGCAGGATGGACTGAAAACGGTCGAGAGTTTCGCAGCGGAGATTAACGTAGCCGTGACGGGCCGGATACCCATCGCTCAGGGCCTGGAGGATCTCAAGCAAGTAGCCGGTCAACTTCGCCGCACCGAGGCGCAGGCCTACGTCATGATCGTCGCGCCCGACACTGGGACGTTGTTCGTGCGGGATGTGCTCTCTTCTGGGGACACAACTCCTATTTGCGGGATGTCGTATATCTCCGTGCAAGGAGCCATCGAAAAGGCCGGTCTGAGCGCTGCGACAGGCTTGGCGCTTGCGCAAGTCACCCCCAACGTTCAGTCATCGAATACCGCGCTGGTGCGTCGATTCCAGGCGGCGATGGGTAAGTATTCGGAAGTGCGGGCCCCTGGGCAACATCACTTGATGGGCTATGTGAGTTGCCAAGTGGTGCTCGAAGGATTGCGAAACTCCGGCCCAGCGCCAAAACCAGAGCGTTTTCTTTCCGCAATGCGTCGGACGAAAATCGATATCGGAGGATACTTGTCGCATCCCGTACGATCATATGGTCGCTTGTGAAACAGGTGCGGGTGGGTCTGGTACCACTCTTTCATCGCCTGCATCGGCGTACTGCTCTTGAGCGCTGACTGCGGTAACTGGTGGTTGTACAGGGCCACATAGCGCAGCAGGGTTTGCTCCATGTCTTCGCGGCTGTTGAACCTGTGGGTCTTCAAAACGTCCGCAATGCGGCCGTTAAACCGCTCAACCATGCCGTTGGTTCTGGGCGTCCTGGGCTTGGTCAATCGGTGCTCTATGCCCCACTGTGGGTCTTCAAAACGTCCGCAATGCGGCCGTTAAACCGCTCAACCATGCCGTTGGTTCTGGGCGTCCTGGGCTTGGTCAATCGGTGCTCTATGCCCAGTTCCTGGCACAGTTGATCGAACTCATGGTTGCCGCTGGGTTCGCGTTCCTTTCTGGCAAACAGACGGTCCGTGAACTCTTTGCCGTTGTCGGTCAGCAGCTTGTTGATCCTGATCGGACAGGCCTTGTGCAATGCCTTGAGGAAGGCCTGTGCACTGGCAGCTGTCTTGTTGGCCTTGAACTGCACGAACACCATCGCGTGGCCCTGTCGATGGCCACGAACAGGTAGCGCCGGCTGCTCTCATCCTGCATCTGGGGCAGGTACTTCACATCCATGTGCACGTAGCCTGGCTCGTAGCTCTTGAAGGCCTTGTAGGCCAGCGCAGGCTGCTGGGGCTTTAGAGCATTGAGGTTGCCCGCTCCATGGCGGCGCAAGCACCTGTCCAGCCCGGAGCGCGAGACATGGGGACAGATGAACTCCCGTGTCACGGCCAGCAGGTCATCCAAAGGCAACAGCAAGGTACGCCGCAAGTGAACCACCACTGTTTCTTGTGCTGGCGTGAGCACGGTCTGCAGGTGGTGGGCAGTGTGAGAGCGGTCTGCAAAGACGGAACGCTTCTTCCACTTGTAGACCGTCTGCTCAGTGATCCCAAAGCGCTGGGCCAAGACGCTGGCTGGTTCATCGCTGGCTGCGATCTCGGCACGCACGGCGGGCGTGGTGCGGGCGTTCTTGTGCAGGGCTATCAACATGGCTTCACTCCCTGGGTGGATTGCAAGGACTCTATCAACTCCTTTAGAACCGCTCGCGCCATGAAGAGTGGATAGCGTTTGGAGTCTATGCAATCGTCCGGGATGTGACAG
>NZ_LMJC01000009.1:0-58003 GCF_001429215.1 Acidovorax sp. Root267 | reverse complement strand
ATGGGGAGTGTTTTTATCCCGCACTGAAGCCAAGCAAACTGGGCTCCCGTTGGGAGCCTTTTTTGTTGCTGCGTCCATGCCTCTGCAAGCAGCTGAAAAGCCTCGCAACCCCTGCGCGTCCTTGGATCCGCGATCAGAGGCGAAGGATGCTCCCAATCGCCCTCGACTAAAGCTTCGATTTCTTCAACGCCTCGTTACGCAATGCGAAGCGTGCTGCCCATTGCGACACCGGCATGAAGCTCGGGTCGGTGCGCACCACCCGCTCGGTCTGGGCCCAGATGGCCTCGTCGTCCTGGTCCAGGTCCAGCGGGTCGCCGTGGGGCTGGCTCACGTACCAGGGGGTGTCCAGGTACACCTCCACCGTGTTGTCTTCGGGGTCCATGCAGTAGATGGAGATGGCGTTGCCGTGGTTGAGCCCCCGCATCTTGGTGGCGCCCAGCGCCAGAGCCCTGCGGCGCGCCTCGCGCAGGTGGTCCAGGGTCTGGACCTTGAAGGACAGCTGCATCACCGTGCTGGGCGCATCGGCGCCGCGCCCGCCGGCCAGCACCAACTGGTGGTGCTGGTCGTTGCGGCCGCTCAGGAACACGATCTCGAAGCGGAAGGTGACGCCCTCGCCCCGGTCGGTCTCCTGCATGTCGAACACGCCGGTGTAGAAGCGTTTCATGACCTCCAGGTCACGGCAGAAGATGCCGCAGTGAGAGAGGTTGGCGGTGTAGGGGGTGTTCATGGTGACAGGCTCCACACAATTCAAGGAACGAGGACGAGCTTGCCCAGCGTGCCACCGCTGTCCAGCAGCTCGTGCGCCTGGCGGGCCTGCGCCAGCGGCAGGCGCATGGCGCGCGGTGCGCGCACCTGGCCGCTGGCCATCAGCGCAATGGCCTGCTCCATCAGGCCGCGGCGCTGTGCGATGTCGGCATCCACCGCGTGGATGGAGAAGGTGCGGATGGCCAGGCTCTTGGCAAGCAGCTTGCGCAGCTCGTCGAACACGTCGTTGGAGGGCGGGCCGGCAAGGATGTTGTACGACACCGCCATGCCCGAGGGCGCCAGCGAGCGCAGGCAAGCGATGAAGAGTGCCGCGCCCACGTGGTCGAAGGCCAGGTCCACGCCGCGCCCGCCGGTGAGCTGCATCACGTGCTGCGGCAGGGCCTGCACATCGCCATCGACGAGGTCGGTGACCCCGTTCTCCAGCGCAAAAGCGCGCTTTTCCGCGCTGGATGCCGTGCCGATCACGCGCAGCCCGCGCGAGCGCGCCACCTGCGCCAGCGCCGTGGCCACGCCGCCGGCCGCGCCGGGCACCAGGATGGCCTGCGCAGGCAGGTTGCCGTTGCTCGCCAGCAGCGCCAGCGCGAGCTGGAAGTTGCCCAGGCTCACCGCATCGTCGAAGGCAATGCTGGCCGGCAGCACGAAGGGCACGGCCTGGTCCACGCAGATGGCCTGCACGTAGCAGCCACCGCGCTGGGGCAGCTCGCGGGCGCTGACCAGCACGCGCTCGCCCACGGCCAGGCGGTCCACGCCAGGGCCCACGGCATCCACCACGCCGGCCAGCTCATTGCCGGGCACGGCGGGCAGCGGGGGCATCCATTTGTAGGTGCCGTTGCGGATCAGCACGTCCGGCCCGCCCGCACCGATGGCGTGGGCGCGCACGCGCACTTCGCCCGGGCCCGGCTGGGGCTCGGGCAGGTCCACGAGCGACAGCACTTCGGGGCCGCCGGTGACCTGCAGCTGCACGGCCTTCATCGTTATGGTTGTGTGTGCCGCCATGCTCAGCGCTGCCCGTCGTGCACGCTGACCTGCTCGCGCGTGAGCCCGCCCAGGCGCGAGTGGACGCGCCCGCCATCGGCCATCACCAGCGCGAACAAAATCTCGTTGGGGCGCGGTGCGTCCTGTATACCCACCTCGGTGCTGTTGAAGTGGCTGCGCACATAGGCCGCATGGATGTAGTGCAGCGGCACCATCAACCGGTAGCCCGTGGCCGCCACGGCCTTGGCCGCCGGCACGATGGCCTTGGGCTCGCCCAGCACCTGTCGCATGGCCCAGCCACCGGCCTCGTGCCAGACAGCGCCGTGCTCCAGCTCACCGTTGACCCCGACGATGGCCGCCTTGCTGTAGGCCTGCACGTTTTCCTTGCCCAAGGTGTCCACCAGCTCCTGCGCCAGCAGGGTGCCCAGGCTGCGCAACTCGGCCATGAAGGGCAGCAGGTCCGGCTCGTACCGGCCGGCATAGGGGTTGTGGATCACCGCGCAGGCCGCAGCCACGCGCAGCGGCTGCTGCGCTGGCGGGCCGCCTTCGTGGTAGATGGTCTCAATGCTGAGGCTGCGTTTGCGGAGGGCGATCAGAGTCATGCGAAAAGTCTTTCAGTGAATTTTTTCAGTCGTTCATTGTTTCGGTATCTTGGCATCGGCCACCACCTGCTGCCATTTTTCGAGCTCGTGGCTGACCATGGCCTTCATCTCTTCGGGCGTGCTGCCGCGCGCCTCGCCGCCCATGTCCTCCAGCCGCTGTCGCACGGCGGGCGCCTGCAGCGCGCGCAGGGCCTCGGCGTTCAGGCGCTCCACCACGGCCCGGGGCGTGCCGGCCGGTGCCATCAGGCCGGCCCACGAGCGCACGTCGTAGCCCGCCACGCCCTGCTCGGCCACGGTGGGCACATTCGGCAGGCCCGGCCAGCGCTGCGGGCCGGTGGTGGCAATGGCGCGCAGCTTGCCGGCCTGGATGTTGGCCATCACCGCCGTGGGCGGCGCGATGATGAAGGGCACGTCCCCCGCCAGCAAGGCGGTGAGCGAGGCGGCATCGCCCCGGTAGGGCACGTGCAGCAGGTTCACCCGCGCCAGCTTGGCCAGCAGCTCGCCAGCCAAATGGTGGGTGGAGCCCACCCCCGCCGTGCCATAGGCCACCGTGCCGGGCGCGGCCTGCGCGCTGGCGATCACCTCGCGCAGCCCCTGCACCCTGGAGTTGGTGTTGACCACCACCAGAAAGGGGAAGTAGGTGACGGTGGAGACCATCTCGAAATCGGCCACCGACTTGTAGGGCAGCGTGTTGTACAGCGCCCCCGCCACTGCGTGGCCACCGGTGGCCAGCAGCAGGGTGTAGCCGTCGGGCTTGGCGCGCGCCACGGTGGTGGCGGCAATGGTGCCGCCCGCGCCGGACTGCGCCTCCACCACCACGGGCTGGCCCAGCGCACGGGCCATCTCCATGCCCACCGCACGGGCGATGGCGTCGGCATTGCCGCCGGGCGCAAAGCCCTGGTAGAGCTTGATGGCCCGCTCCGGGTAGGCCTGGGCCAGGGCCGGCAATGCCGGCCAGGCAACGGCAGCCGCGCTGCAGGCAGCCAGCAGGTGTCTTCTGTTCATGATGCTTGTCTCCATGGGCGGCGGCCGTCTTGGGGCCTGGTGCTCTACCCGTTGGTGGTGGATGGATGGGATCTGGGGAGTGGCAACGCTCAGGCCTGCGCGACCACCGGGTTGCGCAGCAAGCCGATGGCTTCGATCTCCACCTCCACCACGTCGCCAGGTTTCATGAACTGCGGAGGCTTCTTGCTCCAGCCCACACCGGCCGGCGTGCCGGTGATGATCACGTCGCCGGGCACCAAAGTGAAGATGGTGGAGGCGTAGGCGATCAGGCGCGGGATCGAGAAGATCATGTGGCCCGTGTGGCTGGACTGCACCACAGCACCGTTCAGCCGCGTCTCCAGCTTGAGCTCGCGGCCAGGGGCTATCTCGTCGGCCGTCACCATCCAGGGGCCGAAGGCGCCGGTGGACTCGAAGTTCTTGCCCGATGCGATCTGCTTGGCGTGGAACTGCCATTCGCGCACGCTGGCATCGTTGTAGCAGCTGTAGCCCGCGATGTGCGCCCAGGCATCGGCCTCGCTGATGTCGCGCCCCTCCTTGCCGATGATGACGGCCAGCTCGCCCTCCCAATCCAGCGACTCCGACACGTGCGGGCGCACGATGGGCCCCTGGTGCGGCGTCTGCGAGCGCCATACGCGCAAAAAGATCGGCGGCTGCTCGGACAGCTCGCGGTGCATGCCGGCGGCCAGCACCTCCTGGTGGTGGTCCATGTAGTTGCGCACCGCGCAGACGATCTTCTCGGGGCGGGGGATCACGGGCAGGTACACCACGTCGGCCAGCTTCGCATCGGCGCCCAGCCCGGACACCAGCGCATCGCGGCGCGCGAAGTCGGGGCTGGCGATGAAGTCGGCCAGCGTGGCATGGCCCGTGCGCGCCGCCAGTTCGGCCACGCCATCGTCGACGACAACGCCCCAGGTTTCACGGCCGGCGATCGAGTAGGACATCAGTTTCATGGGTTTCCTTCAAAGGGATGGGAGAGGTGAAAAGAACGGCGACCCGGAGTGAAGTTTTCCAGCCGCACGACTTGGTGCATGAAGTTATTTTTATGCATAAAACATTGTAAATGCATAGTGGTTTACACCAAGCACAAAACTGAAGAGACGCGAAAGAGCCTGCCAGCGGCAGCGCCTCAGGTAATCAACAGGGGGAAAGTTGCGGGTGGCCGGCACCCGACCCCGCGTTCGCCAGGCAGGCAAGGGCAAGCCCGCAGCGGCGTGCCGCCTGGGCTGCGTGGGTGCAGATGCGCTGGGGGTGCGCGAAGAGAAAGGCTGAAAGGGATGCGCGGGGCCGCGATGGCCGCCAGGGCATGAGGGCGGTGCGTGCAGCCCGCTACCGGTCAGTTGGATGCCGGGACAGCCAGGAGCCCTTCAGCCCTGGTGGCGGCCGCAGGATCAGCCGTCCTGCTGCTCGACCTGCGCCAGCACCGCCATCACATTGCGCTGGGTGCTCAGGATGTGCTCTTCAAGCAGCGCGCAGGCGGTGTCCGCATCGCGGCGCAGCGTGGCGTCCATGAGCTTGCGGTGCTCGTTCGACTTGCGCCGCGAGGTCTTGCGAAAGCGGGCCGAGTAGCGGCGGTAACGCTCGGCCTGGTCGAACAGGCTGGCGCTCCAGGTGCGCAGGCGCTCCGATGGGCTGGCGGAGATCAGCGCCGTATGGAAGGCGGTGTGCAGTTCGGTCCAATCGTTGTCCAGAATGACCGGCCCATCGCCCAGGCGGCCCTCCACTTTTTCAAGCCGGTGGTAGGCACCCACCACAGAGGCCTCCCACGCATCATCGCCATGGGCGATGGACTCGCGCAGCGCCTGCACGTCCAGCATCACGCGCATGCGGGTGATGTCGGCCAGGTCTTCTTCCGAAATGGCCGCCACCCGAAACCCGCGCCGCTCGTCGGCCCGGATCAAGCCCTCCTGGGCCAGACGGCTCAGGGCCTCCCGCAGCGGGCTGCTGGAAAAGCCATACGCCGTCTGCAACTCATCGAGCTTGAGCTTGGCACCGGCACCGTAGGTACCGCTCAGCACATCGTGGCGCAGTTGTGCAAACGCCTGGTCGACCAGGGGCGGCGTGCGCGTGGGCGTTTCTTTTTTGTACATGTTTTGAATTTTATGCATAAACTCAAACAATTGAAAGAAGGAGCAAACCCCAGTGACCGCCAACCCGAACGCCGCCCCCACACGCCTCGTTGCCATATCGGGCAGCATCCGCCGCGCATCGCACTGCACGGCCGTGCTGCGCAGCCTCACACCGCTGCTGCCACCCACCGCCACGCTGGAATTGTTCCCGCTGGACGACGTGCCCATGTACAACGCCGACCTCGATGGCGACAGCCCGCCGGTAGCCGTTGCGCAGCTCAAGGCCGCCATCGCGGCTGCGGACGGCCTGGTGATCTGCTCGCCCGAGTACAACTACGGCATCCCCGGTGTGCTTAAGAACGCCATCGACTGGGCATCGCGCCCAGGCTTCGCCTCGCCGCTCAAGGGCAAGCCGGTACTGATCATGACGGCATCGCCCGGCACGGCCGGCGGCGTGCGCGCACAGGCTCAGATCCGCGACGCCCTGGCCGCCACGCTGGCCCGGCCGCTGGTGCGCCAGCACATCGCCATCGCAGGCGTGGCCAGCCGCATCCAGGACGGCCGCCTGGTGGACGAACCGACCCTGGGCTTCATCCAGGCCGGCCTGGTGGACCTGCTCGGCGAGATCCGCTGGCTCCAGGCCGCGCGCCAGCAGGCGTGATGCACGCAGGGGCCTGCAGCCCCTGCAAGCCCCGTCATGGCAATCAACCTGACCGCCGCGCCCCCATCAGCACGAACAGCATGGTGGCAGGCTGGTCGGTGTGGTTGCGCCAGGCGTGCCGGTTGCCGTGCTGCACCGCCACGTCGTGCCGGCGCAGCAGCACCTGGGCGCCGTCGTCCAGCTCCAGCGTGATCTCGCCCTCCAGCACCACGTCGTAGTCGATGCTCTCGGTGGTGTGCATGCCCGGGTGGTCCTGCTCGAATCGCTCGGCCAGGCCCGGCACCTTCTGCGCAAACTCCGCACCAAAAGCCGCACCGTCGAAATCCGCGCGCATCATCACCGCGTCCGGCGGGAAGGTGACGAACATCAGCAGCGTCTCGCCCGCTGCCGGCACGAACCCGGTCTGCCCCGTGCGGTCGGCCACCGCCCCCTGGCCCAGCACCTCGCCGGCCGAGGTGGCCCACAGCAGGGCAGCGGCAAAGCCCTGTGCGCTATCGAACTCCACGGCACGCGGCGCCACGCCGTCCGTAAACACCTGCGAGCGGCCGTTGGCACCGACCCCCGCGACGATTCGTCTGATTTGCATAGCAGTTACCTCCAGTTATCCGATACCAAAGCTCCGTGCGCAGGCCCCTGAAAGCGCACGGCCCCAGCCAGTGTCGCCGTGCAAGGGCCGCCCCGCCGCGGGGGCGGCGTCCCCCTTCCAGGGGGAAGGCGCGAAGCGACTCAGGGGTCGTCAAGGATTTATGACGAAATTACTGAACCCGCCATTGCGCCCCGCAATGCCAGAGATCGCCTCGTTGATACGGTCCAGCGGATAGCACACATGCTCGAAAACCGACAGGTCGAGCGTTCCCGCCTCGGCCATGTCCGCAATGTCCTGGCCCTCGCCCGCGGTGAACCAGGCCGAGCCTTCGATGGATTGCTGCTCGTCCATCATGGTGTGCAGGTCCATGCCCACCATGCCGGCAATGGCGCCGATGTTGTAGGCCCGCCCGCCGCGCTTGAGGGCGCGCACACCCTGCTGCAGCGTCTCGTGCGAGGCGCCGGGGCCCAGCGCGTCGAAGAAGGCATCGACCCCCAGGCCCTCGGTGCGCGACTTCACCCAGGCATCGATGGCGCCGCCATCGGCATTCGAGAACACCTCGATGCGGCCGGGCGCGAGCGCCTTGACGCGGTCCAGCAGCTCCTGGTTGCGGCCCGTGCCCAGGATGCGGGTGGCGCCCATGGCCAGCCCGAACAGTGCGCCGCCGATGCCCAGCGTGCCGCTGATGCCGTTGATGAGCACGCTCTTGCCCGGCCCCACGCCTGCCTTGCGCATGGCCGAGTACATGGTGCCCAGGTAGCCGAAGCGCGCCGCCTCGTTGAAGCCCACGTTGTCGGGCAGCTTCACCAGCGCGTACTGCGGGGCGATCATGTACTCGGCCAGCCCGCCGTTGGGGTAGTTCTCATAGAGCTTGAGCGAGTTCTGCGAGAAGCCGAAGTAGCCGCTGAACGCATAGTGCGTGCAGTTGATCAGGTCGCCGTTGCGGCAGGCGCGGCAGCCGCCGCAGTACAGACTGGGGTTTACGTACACGCGGTCGCCCGGCTTCCAGGCATGTACGTGGGAGCCTACCGCCGTCACTTCGCCCGCGGGGTCGAGCCCGAAGACGGCAGGCAGCGGGGGCAGCGGCAGCTCGGGAAACCAGGTGGTCCAGTTGGCCAATATGTTGCCCAGGTTGGGCACGATGCCGCAGGCCCTGACGCGCACCTGCACGTCATTGGCTGCTGGCTGGGGGATGGGCAATTGCTCGATCTCCATGGGGGCGCCGACCTGGTGCAGGCGGGCCGCTTTCATCATCGACATGTCGTCTCCTTGTTAAATGCACAAATCTAACTTTGTGCATTTTTTTATAGAAGCATGGACGCCGGCATCGGGATCAACCCCTAATGCACATTTTGTTTTTTTATGCACAATTCACATTTATTGCATTAAAAATACCATGACCAGCCACACCCCCTCTTCTGTAGACGTCGCCATCATCGGCTTCGGGCCCGTGGGCGCATCCCTGGCCGCCCTGCTGGGGCAGCGCGGGTGCCGCGTGGCAGTCTTTGACAAGTCCGAGCAGATCTACCCCCTGCCCCGCGCCTTTGCGTTGGACCATGAGGCCATGCGCACCTTCCAGCAGATCGGCATTGCCGGCGCGCTGGCGGCGCACATCACGCCCTACCGCCCCACTATCTACCAAGGCGCTGACGGCCAGCCCATCCAGCATTTCGACATGGGACCTGCGCCCTACCCGCTGGCCTGGGCACCGTCGTACACCTTCAACCAGCCGGCGCTGGAGACCGCTTTGCGTGCAGCCGTGGCCGCACTGCCCAACGTGCAGGTGCAACTGGGCCACGAAGTCACCGATGTCCAGCAGGCGCATGGCGGCGCGGCGCTCACGGTGCAGGCAGCCGGCGGCAGCCCGCGCGAAGTGCATGCGCGCTATGTAGTGGCCTGCGATGGCGGCACCAGCCCTGCCCGCAAGCGCCTGGGCCTGCGCCTCAAGAGCCTGGATTTCGACGAGCCCTGGATCGTGGTGGACATGCATGTGAACGAATCCGTGCTGGCCCGGCTGCCCGACACCAACATCCAGTATTGCAACCCGGCACGGCCCTGCACCTACGTCGTCGGGCCGGGCACGCACCGGCGCTGGGAGTTTTTGCTGCTGCCACACGAGGCCGAGCAGCGAGAGATGCCGCCAGACGCCATCTGGCAACTGCTGGCGCCGTGGATCACCCCCGGGGAGGCCACCATCTGGCGCGCCGCGACCTACCGCTTCCACGCCGTGGTGCTGGAGCAGTGGCGCCAGGGCCCGGTGCTGCTGGCGGGCGACAGCGCCCACCAGATGCCGCCCTTTCTTGCCCAGGGTATGTGCCAGGGCCTGCGCGATGCCGCCAACCTGGCGTGGAAGCTCGACTGGGTGCTCAAGGGCCATGCGGGCGAGGAGCTGCTAAACAGCTACGGTACCGAGCGCGGCCCGCAGGTGGAGGCGGTCACCGCCACCGTCAAGCGCCTGGGGCAGATCATCTGCGAGCGCGACATCACCCGTGCCCGCGAGCGCGACGAGCACCTGCGCGCCCAGCAAGGCTACCAGGTGCGCATGCAGTTGCGCCAGAGCCTGCTGCCCGGCGTGCACCATGGCCTCATCGACCGCGACGAAGCACCGATGGGAACGCCGTTCCCGCAGCCGGTCTGCCAGATCGGCACGGCGGGCCATGAGCAAATGATGGACGACCTGCTGGGCCACGGTTTCGTACTGGTCCTGCGCGATGCGCCCTCGGCAGAACAGTTGGCGCAATGGACCGACGCGCTGCAGCGGCTGCAGGCGCAGGTGGCATGCATCGACACCACCACTCGCGCGGTGGCCGGCATGCAGGCATTGCATGAGGCCGACGGCATCCTTGCGCGCTGGTTCGGCCAACACGGATGCAACGCAGCCCTGGTGCGGCCCGATCACATCGTCTACGGCGTGGCGCAAGGCACGGCACCCACCACCGAATTGCTGCAGCGCGCCTGCGAGCACCTCGCAGTGCAAGCCGCTACCGTCTCGTGACAACGCCGCAGCGTCCCGCTGAACCGCCCCCAATCCGCCCTCCGGGCTTTCAACAGAACAGGTTCCCATGACATCCCCCACCGATTCCCCCTCCGGCGCCGAAGCCCTGCTGCTGGACCTGGAGGCCCAGCGCTGCGACGCCCTGAAGCGCGCCGACTTTGCACGGCTGCGCGAGATCCTGCACCCTGGCCTGACCCATGTGCATGCCAAGGGGCAGACCGACGACTACGACAGCTACTTCCGCTCCGGCGGCACGCACGTCGACTACCAGCAGATCGACCGGTCCGACTTGAAGGTGCAGGTGCTCGGCACCAGCGCCGTCATGACCGGCCGCCAGCTGCTGGTGGCCGTGCGCAAGGACGGCACCGGCACCGTGCGCATCGACTCGCGCGTGCTGCAGGTGTGGACGCAGGCGGACGGCGGAGCGTGGCGGCAGATTGCGTTCCAGACCACGCCGCTGGCGATGAGCATCACCTGATCCCGTGCGCGCTCGCAACAAGTCCTTGCAGGCTGTGCCCGGCCTGGACCACTTGGGCGCTGCGGAGGCAGCCTCCGTCAATGCAGCGCGACGCTGGTGCGCGCACTTCAGCGCTGTCACCCAAAACTCGCCTTGCCCTGGCTCAATCTGCCATCGCATCCAGCCGGTACCCAAACCCCCGCACGGTCTTGATCAGCGCGAGGGCATGGCCTTCGTCGATCTTGCTGCGCAGGCGGCGCACGTACACATCGACCACGTTGGTCAGCGGGTCCTCGTTGGTGCCCCAGACGTTGGAGAGGATCCGTTCGCGGCTGTACACGCGGCCCGGTGAGCTCATCAGCAGCTCCAGAAAGGCGAGCTCGCGCGCGGTGAGCGCGATGGACTGGCCCGCCCGGCTGGCCTGCATGCGTTCCAGGTCCAACACCAGGTCGGCCACCTGCAGGGTGCTGGAGCGCGGGCGCTGCTCGCGGCCCCGTCGTAGCAGGGCCTCGATGCGGGCCAGCAGTTCCTCGAAGGCAAAGGGCTTGGTGAGGTAGTCGTCTGCGCCCAGGCGCAGGCCGTTGACCTTGTCTTCGGTATTGCTCAGCGCGCTGAGCATCAGCATGGGCATGTGGCGGCCTTCGGCGCGCAGGGTCTGGCAGAGCTCCAGGCCGCTCAGGCCCGGCAGCATCAGGTCCAGGAGCAACAGCACGCCGGGCTCGGCGCCGCGCGCCAGGGCCAGGCCTTCGGGCCCCGTGCGGGCGAGCTCCACGCGGTAGCCCTCGGCCTTGAGACCGCGCACCAGGAAGTCGGCCACGCGCGCATCGTCTTCCACCACCAGGATGTGCTTGTTCATGCCAGCACTCCCTGCTGTGCGCCAATCTGCTGCGGGGGTGCCATCAACAGCGGCAGTTCGATGCGCACCACCGTGCCCTGCTGCGGCACGCTGGCGATGGCGATACGGCCCTGGTGCGCCTGCACGATGGCCTGGGCGATAGACAGGCCGATGCCCGTGCCGTCGGCCCGGTGGGCGCGCGCCCGGCGCCCGCGCACGAAGCGCTCGAACACGCGGGGCAGTTCGTCCGCGTCGATGCCGATGCCTTCATCGCGCACCACTACCGCGACCTCCCCCACACCATTCGCCCCCGCCACGCCCTGCAGGCCGATGCGCACGGTGGCGCCGCGCGCCGAATAACGCACCGCGTTGTCCAGCACGATCACCAGCGCCTGGCGCAGGCGGTCGGCGTCGGCCAGCACAGTGACCTGTCCGGTGGGCAGTGCGCCGCTGGCATCGCCACCCCCTTCGGTGCCGTCCAGCAGCAATTGCACCTGCACACCCTGCGGTGCGCCCAAGGCGGCGGCCTGCTCTGCGGCATCGCCCAGCAGGGCGCGCAGGTCCACCGGTGCCGGGTGCATCACCAGCTGGTCGGCCTCGGCCTTGGCGATGAGCAGCAGGTCGTGAATCACGCGGGTGAGCTGGTCTACCCCGCCCACGATGCGCGCCAGGGTCTGGCGGTATTCGTCGGCCGGTTTGTCGCCGCCGCGCAGCGCGATCTCGGCTTCGCCGCGGATGGAGGTGGCGGGGGTGCGCAGCTCGTGGCCCAGGTCGGCGAACAGCTGGCGGCGGCGCTGGTCCAGGCGCTGCAGGGTGTCGTGTGCGGCACTCAGCTCCTGGGTGCGGGCCTGCACGGCGTCTTCCAGCCCGCGGCGCGCGGCATCGGCGCGCGCACGGTGCTGCTGCAGCTCGGCCGCCATGGCGTTGAAATGCTGGGCCACGCGGTCGAATTCGTCGTTGGAGCCGGTGGCCACGCGGTGGTCCAGTGCCCCAGCCTGCAGGGCCTGTGTGCCTTCGAGCAGCCGGTCCAGCGGGCGCTGCAGGCGCCGCTTGAGGTGTAACGCCAGCACCACGGCCACGGCCAGCGTGACGAGGGCCATGCCGATGGCCTGCGCACGCAGCACGTCGAGCCCGCGCTCGGTGGCGGCGCGCGCCACCGGCACGGCCGCGCGCTGGTGCGCAATCGCGCCGTTGATCAGCTCGCGCAGGTCGCGCCCGCGCGCCATGTCGAACACCTGGGTGAGCTCGCCCCACAGGGCCGGAAAGTCGGCGCCCTGCTCCAGCGGCACCAGTTGCGCCAGCCGCGCCTCCACGGCCTGGATGTTGTCGCGCAGCAGCTCCGTCACGCCCACGAGCTGGGGCACCTCGGCGGGCATGCTCACGCCTTCGCGGCGCACGAGCTCGGTCCACAGCGCCAGGTCGCGCCGCACCAGGTCATCGAGGTTGGCAGCGCTGGCGTACATGCTGGCCACCAGGCGTTCGCGCTGCTCGGGCTGGGCATCGGTGTTCATCAGGCGCTGCATGGCCCACACGCGCAACCGCTGCTTGTTGGCCGACAGGTCCAGCAGCTCCGCCTGGATGTCGCTGGCCAGCCGGCTGTGCTGGGCGTAGTCGTTGACGCGGTTGGCGCCCCAGTACACAAAGGCGGCCTGGATGCAGACCAGGGCCACCAGGGCGGCAAAGGCCAGAGAGAGTCGTGCGCGGTACATGGCGGGCAAGGGAGGAAGCCCCGGATTATGAAGCCGGGCAGGCGCACTCGCAGTGCGCCTGTGGCCTTTGCGTACGAAGCTGCTGCCCCCACGCCAGGGCCGGTCAGTTGCCGGTGAATGGCAAGGACGAATGGTGCACCACGATGCGCAGCTTGCCCGCGTCATCCTTGACGAACGCCCAGGTCTTGTCCACCGTGGTCACCTTGCCGTCCTTGCCCGTGAACATCACATTGCCCATGGTGTTGGCCGAGTCACCAGCGATGAACACGGCACTATTGGCGATCTCGCACTTTGTCCAGCCCTTCAGTGCAAAGCCGGTGTCCTTGGGGAACGCCGGATTGCCCCCCACGAAGTACGAAAGCGCGCCCTCGCGAGTGACGCGAAAGGTCTGAGGCACCTCGGTAAGTGTCGGCTTGAAAAGCACCGCCCCCATCTGGTAGCCGTAGGCGCTGTCGATCACCTTTTCAGCGAGCGCCTTGGCAGCCGCTTGGCCGCCGGAGGTGTTGGCGTTGCTGATATCAATCAGCGCCTTGCACCAGGCTTGCTGAGCCGCCAGCACTTCGCTTTCGGAGATGGCGTGGTTGACGACCGGGCCCTTGGCCGAAGCGGGCAGTGCAGCTGCGCCGATCAGGAGGCTGGCGACGGCGATGCAGGTGGTTTTTTTCATGATTTTCTTTGGTTGAAGTGGTTTGATCTCGCAGTTGCCGGAGCGGCTGCCTGCGAGAACTAGAGTTCACCAAAGCAACATGGATGGGTTCTGACTTCTTGATGAGCCGAACGTGAGCGGAACATGAACATTCGATGAACCAAGGTCAGGCAGCCGCCCATGGCGACTGGATGGACTCACACCCCCCAGCTACGAAGGACTCAGGCTTTGCTACAAAGTCAGTGAATTTGTTGCAAAACGTGTGATTGGTTGTCACACCAAAGTGCCCTGTTCAAAATAAGTGTCTCCATCCCGAAGGAGTGCCCCCATGCCCATGGAGCTACTGTTCGTCCTTGCACAGAGCAAGCTGCCCATGATGATCGAGAAGCCCTGCGACGTTGACAAGCTTCGCGTACTGGCGGCTGCCCAGCTCGTGGAAGCCCGACTTCCCAATGTTGACGCCCCTGCGCAAAAAGCAGAGGTTTTCGCTATTTCGCCGCAAGGACGGGCAGCGCTGGCAACCACGTATCCCCGTCACCAATTCAGGTTCGCAGCCGTCCAGCCTCCGCAGGGGCCACTCATTCCCGACTGGCTCCCTTCCCTGGACGTTTGCCACATGCAGCGCGACACAACCAGAACAACGCTGGATTCCTAGCCCCGGGGAAACAGCTCGCAGCAAGCGTTCAGAAATACAAAGGAATCGAGGTCTTGCCTCTTCAGGTGCTTCGATCCCCCGCTTTCGCTGCGATGACGGAGAGAAGGCGTGGTCCGCATGAGGTTTGCTTGCGGCGTTGCCTGTGGTCTATCCCAAGCAACCCTATGCGCCGCCAACTGCGCAGCACGCGGCAGCACACATGCAACCAAAAGCAACATCCCGAAAACAACCCTCGATATCGCACTTGTCTGACAGACGCTAGGCGCATGCTTTGCTGAAATCCTTTCCAGCAGCCATTGAGGCTGGCTTGGGAGCTCATTGGGACTCCCACCCCTTTTTGACACAGGATCCATCATGAAGCGCCACCCTTTGACACCCGGAACCCGCGCACTGGCTGCGTTTGCCGGCACGGTTGTGCTGGCGGTACTGGCTGCGGCATCGTTGTTGATGCCCGATGTGACCGTACAGTCGGTGGATTCGATGTCGCTCTTGCCCAGTGGGTTGGACCAGATCCTCCCCTCCAGCTTTTTGGAATGATCTGGACTTACCTCGGTCAGATCGCGGCGGCACTCTTGCCACCTTGGTAGTAAAAAACATAGCATCGGAGTACCATTTGGCGCTGCGCACCGGGATTTTCGGTGGCATTCAAGAATGGAGGACGATCGTGACCACACGTTTTCGAATCTCTGCAGGCCAGTTTTCTTCTCACTTCATGGCGTGGCCTTTGGCGACCATGGCGCTTCTGGCAGCGCTGACGGGCTGCACCAGCCCCAGGGACGGCTCCCTCGAAGAATTCGCGCGCTGGCACGATGGCGCGCGTGCCCAGGCCCAGGCGGGTGCGCTGAGCTGGAGCGAACTCTACAAACAGAGTTTCGATCGCCTCACCGCCCTGCCCCCTTCCTTGCAGCAAGACACACGGCTGGAAAACACCGTGCTACTGCTGTCCACCGCACGCAAGTACGAGGCCAATGAAATCGACGCCCAGCAGTTTGCGCTGGAGAGGGAGCACATCGAGACCCAGTTGCAGGCTCGCCTGCGCTAGCCAGGCACACCTCAGCGCAGCGGTGCACCTTGCTCCACGATGGCCATGCGCCGACGCAGCGCGGCTGCAGCCTGCTGGTCGCCCGCAGCTTCGGCGCGTTGCGCCTGCAAATTGAGCCACGCCATCAGCGGCCTGCGCCATCCCTGGGCAGAAGCGGTGTCGGCAGCGATCGTGATCACCGCCGGGCTGGAGCGCCCGGACTGAAACAACACCCCTGCGGCCACCAGCCGCGAAAGCGGGTCCTCCAAGGCAGACAGGGCCGACGCATCGCCTGATGCGGCCACTTTGCGCTGGGCTTCGGGCAGCAAACCCAGATCCTGGGGCTGCACCCGGCCCGCCAAATAGTCAGCATAGGCGCGCTCGGGCGCGGCGGCGTCGGCACGCAGCCGTTCAAAGCCTTCGCAGGGGCCGGGCACCAGACTGGCGGTCTGCGCGGCGCAGCGCATCAGTTCCAGCCGGGCCAGCAGGTCCGGGCGGCCCGTGCGGGCCACTTCAGCACGGGCACGGTCCCATTCGAGCTTGTCCACGCGTGCATTGCCCGACAGATAAGCATCGATGGCCTTTTGCGCAGAACCCTGGGCGTTCATCTGCCAGTCGGGCACGGGGGGTTTGCTGGAGCATGCGGCCAGCAGCACCGCCGCGACCACCATGGCGCCGAAGAAGGGCATCCGCAGGGACATGGCAGGGCGCTGGGGCTTGAAGGACAGTGCGGCAAATGGCTTCATGGCAGCTTGAGTTCCGTATCCCGCGCGAAAGGCCATTTGCGGTTGATTTCGTTGACCAGGCTTTCCACCTTGCGCAGATTGCTTTCCACCTCGGCGCGCAGGGCCCCCAGGTCGGTGGAGGCTTCGCGGGCATTGGCGCCAATGGCCTGAGCCTCCACCAGCACCGCATCCACCTTCTTGAGGCTGGTGCGGGTGTCGGCCAGCAGGCCATTGAGCTGGGCCACCGTGGCACGCACCTCGGGCACCAGCGCATCCTTGCTGCCCTCACTGCCAAACACCTGCTTGTCGGCGCGTGCGGCCATGCCGTCCAGGCGCGCAAGCAAGGCGTTGGTGCGTTCGAGCGTGGCCACGATCTTCTTCGCATCGGCCTCGTTGCCCATCAGCACGCCCAGCACACCCCCCGGTCCGTTGATGCGGTCGGTCAGCGCCCGCACGTTGGCCAGACTGCCGCCCAGGGCAGCGTCCTGCGCCGTAAGCGCATTGAGGTTGGACAGCAGTTCGCGCGCCGAGGCCATGAGCTGCGGGATTTCGGCGGTGGCGTCGCCGCGCAGCACCGGGCGCACGGAACCATCGGGCAGGAGCTTGTCGTTCAGCATGCCGGTGTAGGCTCGGATATTGGTGCCCCCCACGATGCCCCGCACCAGGGTGAACACGCTGGATTCGCGCAGCCAGTGCGCATCCTTGCGGGGCACGTCCACGATGATGCGGGCATTGCCGGTTTCGGCCAGCTCAATGCGGCGCACGCGGCCGATGGGGAAACCCGAGAACGTCATGTCCATGCCCACCACCACGCCTTCGGAATCGTCCGCCGTCAGCACCAGGGTCTGCGTGGGCTCGAACGCGCCGCGCGCGTACAGCAGGTACAGGCCCGAGCCTACGATGAGGGCCACCGTGAACAGCAGCAACGCCGCCGCCTTGATCTCCAGGTAGGCCACCGGGCGCAAGGTTTCCACGGGCGGCACATCGGCGGCCGAAGAAGTCGGAGCGGGTCCTGGGGGCGGCGTTGGGCGGGCGTTGTGGTTCTCGTCGTTCATGGTGCCGGAAGGTGGGTCGCTGAAAGGAGGTGGGGGGGTCGGGTGCAGCAGACATCGGTCAGTAATAGTTGCCCATGAGCGAGGCCACCTCGATCATCAGCAGCACGGCAAACATGCGGGCCAGGCCGCCCAATTCCGAATCGGGCTGGGTGCGGTCGCCCGTGTCGTACAGGCCCGCCGCCATAGGGATGAGCGCCACGGCCAGGCTGAAGAACACCGTCTTGAGAGCGAACACCATCGTCACGCTGGGCGTGAACACCTGGCCAAACATGCGCGTGTAGCTGGGCAGCCCCGCCAAGTTGAAACCATACACCCCCAGGTACGCCAGCACCAGGGCCACCACGCAGCTGAGCGCGGCGAGCGTGATGCAGGCGAACACGCCCGCGATCACGCGCGGCAGAAGCTCGATGCGCACCGGGTCAGAGCCATGGGCGCGCAGCGTGTCGAACCGGCCGGTCTGCCGCAGGCGCGTGATTTGCGAGCCATTGGGGATGGTGCAGCGCATGGCCACAAACAGCGCCGCCGTGAGCGGGATCAGCTCCAGCACCAGCACGCGGATCACCATCTCCAGCGCATAACGCGACAGGCCATAGCTGAGCGCCGTGACCACCACGATGCGCGTGAGCACCAGGCTGAGCAGCGCTGCCAGCACCGTAAAGCCGAGCAGCACAGGGGCGGTGTCGAGGTAAAGATGGCGCGCCAGCGCCCTGCGCGTGCCCTTGCCATAGCTGGACGGCGACAGCACCAGCACCAGCACCACAGCTCCGAGGTACAGGATGCGCCACCAGGCGACCGCCCAGCGCCGCGCGGTGTTCCACACACGTTCGGGCAGGGAGAGGCCGGGCAAGCGCGAAATCATGGCCGGATCATAGCGGCGCACTCACAGCAAGCGTTCACGGTGGGTCGTCATGGCATTTTTTGCATGTTTTTTCGCTCTAGCGCTTGATAGATAAGCGCAGACAGCTATTATTTAAATAGCATTCTTGGATGCAGAAGAAACAGCTCCTCACATCCTCGCGAAAACTGGTGGCGGCAAGCGCCGACGGCACACCGGGCTACACATGCCGCTTTCCCGCAGCGGTGGCTGAAGGCATGGCGGGCTGCGCATCCGCGCGCGCATGCAGGGCTTCGATGATGTGGCAGTGGTCATCCGACCCATCACAGCGGTTGCGCAACGCCAGCAGGTCGGCCTCCAGCGTCTGCAGCTCTGCCAGACGGGCACGCACATGCTGCAAATGGTCATCCAGCGTATCGCGTGCAGCGTCGCAGTCTTCCTTGCGGCTCCAGTCCAGTGCCAGCAAAGTGCGCACTTCATGCAGCGACATGTCCATGGCGCGGCACAGGCGGATAAAACGCAGCTGGTGCACATCCGCGCCGCTGTACAGACGGTAGCTGTTGTCGCCCCGCGCTCCAGGGGGCAACAGCCCCTCCTTCTCGTAGTAGCGGATATTGGCAGCCGACACCCCGGACTGCAGGGCGGCCTCGCCAATGCGGAACTGCACAACGTTTTGATCCATGGCTTGACCTTCAAGTGACTTTAAGGTTTCCAATCATGCCATTGCTTTCAAAGAACCGGAGAAGAACTCATGTCTACCCACTGCCACCACGACCACGGCGCCAACGGCCATCAGCATGGCGCCCCTGCCACCGCCGACCCGCGCTACCGCCGCATCCTGTGGATCGCGCTGGTCGTCAACGCCGCCATGTTTGTGGTGGAGCTGGGGGCGGGCACCCGCTCGGGCTCGGCATCGCTGCTGGCTGACGCCATCGACTTTCTGGGGGATGCCGCCAACTACGGCCTGTCGCTCTGGGTGCTGGCCATGGCCCTCACCTGGCGCGCGCGCGCTGCCCTGGTCAAGGGGGCCAGCATGCTGGCGTTTGGCGTGTTCGTGATCGGGCGCGTGGCCTGGGGTGCGTGGCAGGGCACACCGCCCGAGCCCTTCACCATGGGTGGCGTGGGCCTCCTGGCGCTGGCGGCCAACCTGGGCGTGGCCGCCCTGCTCTATGCCTACCGGGAGGGCGACGCCAACATGCGCGGCGTGTGGCTGTGCACCCGCAACGATGCCTTGGGCAATCTGGCGGTGATGGGTGCGGCCCTGGGCGTTCTGGGCACTGGCACTGCCTGGCCCGATCTGGCGGTGGCCGCCGTCATGGCGGGCCTGGCCATCAGCGGGGGCTTGAGCGTGATTAGCCAGGCACGGCACGAGCTGGCCGGCTCCGCTGCCCAACCGCAACCTCAGGGGCACTGATCCATGCAGGTGCACCTGTCTACCTCCTTGAACGCGCCACCTGAATGGGTGGCTGCCCAGCTACAAAGCACCGCAGTGTTCCGCCATATCACCGCACCGCTTATCCGGTTCCGGCCAGCGCGGGGCAAGGAATGGCCCACGCACTGGGCACCCGGCGAGCTGGCACTGCACATGCGGTTACTCGGCGTATTGCCCATGGGCCCCCAGACCGTACGCATCTCTATCGAGCCACCCGCACAGGCGGGCGGCTGGCCCACGCTGCGCGACAACGGAGAAGGCGTGCTCATGCGCCGCTGGGACCACCGCATCACCCTGCAGCCCCTGCCCGATGGTCGTACGCTGTACACGGACGACATCGAGGTGGTTGCACGCCACCTGCCCTGGCTGATGACACCGTTGAGCGCCCTGTTTGCCCAGATGTTCTACCGGCACCGCCAAAGGCGCTGGCGCCAGTTGGCCGCCCAGCACGCCGCAGGGGGCACCGCCCCCACCGCGCTGCACAGGCGCGCCGCGTTCGACCACCTGCTGGCCGGCTTTGCACACCAGCCCGACGTACCCCCCGCCCAGCGCTGGCGCTGGCTGGAGGCTGCCCATGTGCTGGGGCAGACATCGTTGCCGCTGCACTGGCGGTCACACACTGCCATGCTGCGCCATGCACTGGTTCTGGGCGACGCGCGCGAGGCCACCGGCCAGCTCCTGCGGCTGGCCCTGGTGCCCCTGGGCCACCTGCTGGCACGGTTACCGTTGGGCAACATCGGGCGGTCCCATGTGAGCGCCTTCCGGCCCATGGTGCCTGCGGCTGAAGTCACTGTGCTCATGGACCAGGCGCTGGAGGAAACGGCGATCCGCCCCGTGCAGCCGGACGACCACGGCGTCTAAAAACTGCGCGCCGCGTACCCCGGTCGCAGCCTGTGCACTCAGAGTTTGGAGGAGCGACCCGCGCGACCCGGCTTGAGAGGCGCCCTGGCTGGCTTCGCGGCGGCCTGCTCCAGCCACAACAGGCTGTCCATCTGCGACAAAAAATGCCGCAAGTAGTCGGGTGACAGGGTCCGCATCAGGGCCAGGGAGCGCAGCATGAGCCGGTGCGCATTCAGCGGCCCTGCGTTTTCCGGCCCACGCGTGAAGGCCTGGGCCACCTGCTGTTCTGCAGAAATTTTGGACCAGACTTCACTGAAGCGGCGCACGCTCTTCATGTCCGACACGCTGGCGCCACCCCCCACCAGTACGCTGTCTGCATCGGCCTGGGCGCGGGCACTCAGATCGCGGTTCAGCTGCGCCAGAGGGGATGGCGTCCCGGCCACCACCGCACCAGCCAGTGGCCGGGGGGCAGCTGGCCGGGCACGCCCGGCGTAGTCCCGCATGGCGGTTTGCAATCTGCCTGCCAGCACCTGCTGGACAGCCTCTGGCTGCGCAGGCAGGCGTGTGGCCAGCACCTCCAGGTACCGAAAGCGCACCGGGTCGTGGTGCTGCGCGCCTTCTGCCCGCAGGGACTCCAGGGTTGGCTCACTCATTGCGGACGGGCTTGGCTTGCGCAGCGCGGGGTACAGGGGCCATCTCCACACGGCGGTTCTGTGCCCGCCCCTTTTCGTCGGCGTTGTCCGCCACCGGCTGCTCAGCACCAAAGGCCGCCGCAAACACCTGGGACGAGGGCATGTCCTCTTCGATCAGGGCGCGCGTGACGGTCAACGCGCGCTGGGCCGACAGTTCCAGGTTGTCGGCAAAACGCTGGTGGCGCCCTTGCAGCAGTGTGGTGTTGTCGGTGAAGCCGCTCACCATCAGCATTTCGTCGCGTTCGCGCAGGTACACCTGCAGCGGCTGCACCAGGCTTTGGAGCAGTTGCCGGCCTTCAGGGCGCAACTCGGCAGAGCCTGCCGCAAACAGCACGCTGCCGCTGATTCCAATGCGGCCTTCATTGACCGTGACGCGGCCACTGGCCAGCGGAATCGCCAGCGCTTTTTCCAGCGCCATCCGGCGCTTTTCTTCCATCTGCCGCTTTTCCACTTCCTGCTTGAGGCTGGCCACCAGGTCGATCTGCACCACCAGCACGCCCACCAGAATCAGTACAAACGCGCCCAGCAGGCCCGCCATGAGGTCGCCAAACACAGCCCACACCGGGGCCGTTTGCTCGGTCGCATCGTCCAGCGTGTCGTCCAAGCCGGTCACGCAGCAACCCCCTGCACCGCAGCGGCCATTTGCCCATTGAGGCGACGCAGGTCTTCCACGATGCCCTGCTGCGAGGCAATGCTCAGGTCGATCACTTCACGGGCCTGCGCCACGTAGTAGGCAAGCTGCTCATCGCTGCGGCTCATCGACTGACCAATGGCACCTTCGATGCGCTGCAGGCTGTCCATCAGCTTCTCGTTGCTGGCCGTGAACAGCCCCACGCCGTGGCCAAAGGATTCACCCAGGCTGGACAGCTCCACCGCGCTGGCTGCCACGTGCGCCGAAACTTCATCCACCTTGCCCGCCTGCGCGCCAAGCGCCTGGGAAAACTCCTGCCCGGCCTGCTCCAGCACCGAGGCCGCAGACCCCACCAGCGATTCAATGGCCGCACGCTGCTGCCCGGCGGCTTCGTTCACCGAATGGAGCAGCACACCCAGCTGTTCCATCATGGCCGTGCGTTCTGCCAGGGCCGCGTTGTCGCGTTCGCTCAGGTGGGCCATCTCCTGGCGCAGTTGGGTGATCACCTCGGCAGCGGCCTGCGGCACATCCGAAGCCGTCTGCAGCAATCGCGTGAGCGGGGCTTCCAGCGCAGACCCCAGCGTGGCCAGGTGTCCGGCCACGGCGGCCTGCAGCGCATCGAGCCGCTCTACAGCAGCCTGACCGCGTGCCGCCTCTGCATCCCGCAGTGCCACCAACTCCGTGCGCCACACGCCCGCCAACGCTTCCATGCGCTGGGACTGGGTTTCCGCCCATTGGGCTTCGGCCTCGATGCGCGTGTGCAACAGTGCGTCCGACTGGTCCATCAACCGGGCGGCACCGCCCAGGGCCTGGTGGACCTGCTCGGTCATGCGCTCGGTGAGCTGCGCCGCAGCGCCCTCCAGCGCCTGGCACACGCCGCGCTGCTGCTGCACCGTTTGTTCGCCCACACGCTGCCATTGCTGCGCGAGCGTGCTCGCCATGCCCTCCATGGACCGGGTCCAGCCCGCAAGGCGCTGCTGGTCAGCCGTCGCCTCGTCCGCCTGTGATTTCTCCACCGTCTCCTGCAAGGAGGCCAGCAGCGCCGTGGTGCGCTGCTCGAAGGCCTGCGACACCGTCTGCAGTGACTGGTCGAGCTGGGTGGCAGCGCCTTCCAGCGCCTGGCAGACGCCGCGCTGCTGCTGCGCCGTTTGTTCACCCGCAAGCCGCCATTGCTCCGCCAATGTGCTGGCCATTCCTTCCATGGACTGGCTCCAGCCTGCAAGGCGCTGCTGGTCGGCTGCCAGCTGGGCCGCCTGCGATTGGGCCACCGTCTCTTGCAACGTGGCCATCAGCGCCGTGGTGCGCTGGTCCAGCGTCTGCGTGATGGACTGCAGCGCGCTGCCCAGCTGCACCGCCTGCTGGTCCTGCGTCTGCGCATGGCGGTGCAGGGCCTCCGTCCAGGTGTCAGCCACCTGGCGGGCTGTGCCTTCCCATTGGGCCGTGAGTGCGTGTATCTGTGCGCCGGTGGCCTCGCGCAGCTGCTGGTGCGTGCGCTCGGCCTCTTGCGCCAACGTTGCCATGGCCTGTTCCACCACCGGGCGGATCGTCTCACCCGCCATGCGGGCGCTGGCGCCCAGGCTGTCGTGCAGGGATGCCCCCACGCTGGTGGCCAGCTGGGTGTAGGCCGCCGCCGCCTCGCGGTGAAACACCTGCTGCTGATCTTGCAGTTGGCCGTTCAACTGCGCATGGCGGTGCTCCAGCCCCTCCATCAGCCCCTGCAGGCGCTCCACAATCAGCGGCATGGCCTGCGCCTGGGCCTGCAGGGCCGCGAACATCTCCTGGCGCCGGTGGGCCGCCGAGAAGGGACGCAGCACGCCAGCGATGCGGGCATCCAGCACGCGCAACGCCGCCAATCGCTCACGGCGGCCCAGGGCCGACATTAGCCCCAGCATGGCCGACGAAGCCACCCCGGCCACCGAGGTGCCAAACGACAGGCCCAGCCCCTTGATGGGTGCCGCCAGCGCAGCCCGGATCGACTCCAGGCTGGACGAGGCCTCCAGCGCGAACACCGCGCCATTGAAGGTCACCACCATGCCCAGAAAGGTGCCGAGCATGCCCAGCATGACCAGAAGCCCCACCAGGTACGGCGCCAGCGCAGGCCCCGGCAGGGGCACACGCTCCCCATCAATCCGCTGGCGAACCGGGTTGCGCAGGGACAGATGCAGGCGCTCCAGCCAGCCGCCCAGGTTCTCCAGGGGCTGCTGTGGCAGCCCAGCCAGCGCTATGGACAGTGAGGAAGTCGCGGCCCGAAACTGCATCAGTTCATAGGCCCCCAGCACGTAGACGGCGGCGATCACGGCCGTCATGGCGAGCGCCAGGGGGCTGGACCCGACAAATCCCCACCCCACCCAGCCCACCACCGCCAAGCCCACCGCAAAGATGGCGGCCATCACACTCTTGTTCATTCGATCATTCCTGTTACCTGTTCCGGGCTCATGTTGGTTTTAGGGGGGCGGTGGGGGGTGCTGGGATGGTGTTCATGGCTTTGGGCCGCCTCCAGCAAACCCGCAAGGGGCTCCAGACGCACCTGCAGCTCGGCCAGCAGCAGCGCCCGCAGGTCCTGCTCGAAAGCAAACAGCCAGCCGCCAGGCAAAGCCCAGCGCTGCGGCTCATCGTCGCGCCCTGCAGCCGCCAGCTGCTGCTGGTGGGCTCCGCGCAAATGGGTCATCCGCCGCTCCAGATGGCCGGGCAGCGACGCCCACAGCCTTTGCTCGCGCACACCCAGCATCTGCTCCATCACCGCATCCAGCATGGCAAGGCGGCGCAGCCCCTCTGGGCCCACCGACAAGCTCTGCCGAACCTGCGCGCGCAAGTTAGCCAGCCGGGTATCCATCTGCTTTTGCAGCGCCAGATAGCGCGCTGCGTGGGCTGCGAAATCCGCACCGGCCTCGGGGTCCGGGGCGTCGACAGGGGTGTTGTCGGCGCGCTCACGCATGGGCTTGGTGGGCGCTGCCTTGGCCGTGACCAGGTCCGTCAAGTCGGCCCTGGCGGTCTGAAGGCTGGCTTGCAGGGCGCGGACATCGACCGCCCCGGCGCCGAGCCCCACCGATGCGGACGGGATTTGGCTGGCCTCCAGGGCGTGCAGCGCCCGGCTGAGCTTGACCGCATCCACCGTGCTCAGCCATTGGCTCAGCTGCTCCGCCACATCCGGGCGCACCGGCCCGCTGTGCGCCTGCGCCCATTGCTGGAGCAGGAGAACAAGTCTGGAGCTGTTGAGTCGGTGGTGCTGGTACATCGGTCTGGGCCATCCCATTGCAGCTGCGTCCTTGAGGCAGGCGCAGGTTTCAGGGAGCAGCTCCCCGCAATGGGCAAAACCGACTATTTTCGCAGGAACGCCGCCGACTCCGCCCCACTGCGCCCTGCGTTGCAGGTGTTACATCTGCAGCTAGTGGAAGGCACCACCGACAAAGGGCATTTCGGGGGGTTGCCCTTGGAGAGAACGCCCTGCGGATTCCTCGCCTTCTTGACGGCGGACAAGTCCGGCACGGAGTTTGCATGGTTCAATGGACTTCGCGCTCCCTCCTTGGCGCATGCGCCATCGCCCTGCCCGCCTGTTGTCACCATGTCCACCCCGCCCGCCATTTCCGCCCCCGCTGCCCCAAACCCCGCGCTTGGCGCAGCCCCTGTGGCCATTCCACACACGCACACGGAAGACGCGGTGGCCATCTTCACAGGTGTACTGCTGATTTCCGTGGGCGTGGCTTTTTTCACCAGCGCAGGTCTGCTGACCGGCGGGACGGCAGGCCTGGCTTTCCTGCTGCACTACGCCACCGGCATCGGCTTTGGCAAGATTTTCTTTGTGTTGAACCTGCCTTTCTACTGGCTGGCCTTGCGCAAGCTGGGACGGGCATTCACGGTGAAGACCTTTCTTGCCGTGCTGCTTTTGTCGCTGCTGACCGAACTGCAGTCGCAGTTTCTGCAGTTTGCGCAATTGCAACCCTTGTATGCAGCCATCGCAGGGGGTCTGATCACGGGCACGGGGTTTCTGGTGTTATTCCGCCATCGCTGCAGTCTGGGCGGCGTGGGAATTGCAGCGCTCTACCTGCAAGACCGGTACGGATGGCGCGCGGGCAAGGTCCAGATGGCGGTGGACTGCTGCATCGTGCTACTGGCGCTGTGGACGGTGGAACCCTTGCGCGTTGCCTGGTCCATCGCCGGGGCCGTGGCGCTCAACCTGGTCCTGGCGATGAACCACCGGCCCGGGCGCTACATGGCGGTGTGAGCCGGAGTCAACCGACCCCAGTGCTGACCTCAGGCCGATGTTGCCCTTGCCAGCAGGTACTGCTCCAGTTCCTCGATCGGCACGGGCCGGCTGAACAGATAACCTTGCCAGAGCATGCAACCGTGCCGCTCCAGAAACGCCCGCTGCGCGTCGGTCTCTACGCCTTCGGCGATCACGTCGATGCCCAGGCTCTGCGCCATGCCGATGATGGTCTGCACGATCAGCGCATCGGTGTGCTGAATGCCAATGTTGCGCACAAAGCTCTGGTCGATCTTGAGCTGGTCCAGCGGCAGGCGCGTGAGGTAGGACAGCGATGACTGACCCGTCCCAAAGTCATCCAGCGAAAAACTCAGGCCCAGTGCACGCAGTGCGCTCATCTTGGCAATGGTGTCATCCACGTTGTCCAGCGCCAGGCTTTCCGTCAGCTCCAGCTTCAAGCGGTCGGGCCGTGCGCCGGTTTGCAGCAACACGGTGCGGACCTGTTCCATGAAGTCGGGCTGGCGGAACTGCCGCGCGCTCACATTCACGGACAACTGCAGCTGCTCCATGTCGGGGTTGCCCTGCCAACGGCGCAACTGGGCACAGGCAGTTTGCAGGACCCACAGGCCAATAGGCAGGATCAGCCCCGTCTCTTCGGCCAGCGGAATGAATTCACAAGGCGACACCATGCCACGCTGCGGGTGTCTCCAGCGGATGAGTGCCTCGGCTCCCACGGTGCGTGCACCACATCCCACCTGGATCTGGTAGTGCAGCAGAAATTGCCCGTCCGCCAGCGCCGTACGCAGGTCGTTCTCCAATGCCGCGCGGGCCGAGATGGCGGCCTGCATCATAGGGTCAAAAAAGCGGATCGCATTGCGCCCCGCTGTCTTGGCGGCATACATGGCCAGGTCAGCATGCTTGACAACGTCTTCCACCGTCTGGCTCTGGCCGCTGAACAGTACCGCCCCCACGCTGGTTGTGCTGTGCACATGGTGCAACGCCAGCTGATAGGGCTGGTTCAACGCGGCCAGTATCTTCTCGGACACGTTCTGGGTCTGCTCTGCGGCATCGGTGGCAAGTTCATCCAGATCTTCCAGCAGCACCAGAAACTCATCCCCCCCCAGGCGGGCCACGGTATCGCCTTCGCGCACGCAACCCGCCAGCCGCTGCGCAACCTGCTGCAGCAGCACGTCGCCCATGTCGTGGCCCAGTGTGTCGTTCAAGGTCTTGAAATGGTCCAGGTCCAGGCACAACAGCGCACCGTGCAGGCCGGTGCGCGCGCTGGTGGCAAACGCCTGCTGCAGGCGGTCCAGCATCAGGCGGCGGTTGGGCAGGTGCGTCAGCGGGTCGTAGAAGGCCAGGTGCTCGATCTCGCGCGCAGCCTGGGCGCTCTGGGTGATATCACTCAGCGTACCAACATAGTGCGTGACTTCGCCTCCGCCATCGGTGACGGCGGTAATGCTCATGAAGTGCAGGTTGACCTCGCCACTTCTGCAGCGGTTCCATATCTCACCCTTCCATTCACCGGTGCTTGCGAGGCTGTCCCACATGGCATCGAAAAAAACCTTGTCATGGTGGCCGGAGGCGAGCAGGCTGGAGCGCTTGCCCACCGCTTCTTCGGCGCTGTAGCCTGTGATCTTGGCGAACGCCCGATTGGTGCGCAAGATGACGGTTTCGCGGTCGGTCACAACCATGCCTTCCTGCGACTCGAAGGCAATCGCGGCAATGCGCAATTCGTTTTCATCGCGCTTGCGGGCCGTGATGTCTTTGCCCACACCCCGGTAACCGCAGAATGTGCCGCTCAGGTCAAAGATCGGCGTGCCGCTCACCGACAACCAGTGAAGTCGGCCAGAAAGGTCCTTGCGCTGAAACTCGAAATCGCGGAACTCCTGGTGGCGCTCCAGCAGTTCGCGGTGCTCTTTCCAGCGCGCTTCGCTCACCCCAGGCGCCGCCAGCTCCCAACGCGTCTTGCCCATGTGCACCGCCGCCTCCTGCAGCAAGCGGTCCTTGTCGCTACCGTCCACATGGGTCAGGCGGAACTGGGCATCCTGCTCCCAGTACCAGTCAGACGACAGGACGGTCAGGGTGCGAAAGCGCGCTTCGTTGTCCTCCAGCTGCTTGCGCACCCGGTACGACTCCGATACATCGCTGAACACCAGCACAACACCCACGATCTGTCCTTGTGCGTTGCGAATGGGCGCCGCACTGTCGGCGATCTGGTACTCCGCCCCGTCCCGTGCGAGCAAGGTGGTGTGGTTGCTCAGCCCCACCACCTCGCCCTTGGCCACCACCATCCGCACCGGGTCGACCACCGGTGCCCGCGTGCTGGCATTGACGATGCGAAACACGTCGGTCAGCGGCTTGCCACGTGCGTCGGGCAGCGGCCAGCCCGTCAGGCGCTCGGCCACCGCATTCATGCGCGTGACGAAGCCCTGCGCATCCGTGGCCACCACCCCGTCGCCAATGGAATGCAGGGTAATGGCCAGGTTTTCCTCGCTTTCGCGCAACTGTGCCTCGGCACTTTGGCGGGTGAGCGCCATGCGGTCAAAACGTCGGCCCAGCTCGGTCAGCTCTGCCAGGCCGGTGGCCGGGGCCTGGGGCGCATAGTGGCCCTGGGCCAGTTCGTCCGTAGCAGCCAGCAGGCGCCGCAACGGCTTCATCACCCCACGCCGCACACCCTGCTGGGCCAACAGGAAGGACAGCGCAAGGCCCGCCAGCAAAAAAGCCACCTCGGTCCACATGTTGCGGTTGGCGGTGGCGTAGAGCTGGTCCAAGGGCACGGTCAGGCTCATGGTGGCCACCGTTTTCCCCCCCGACTCGATCAGGGGCTGGAACACCATCAGCTGGTGCGAGCCTGCGGCATTGCTGCGCTGCAAAACCCCTTCGGCAGAGCGTTGCAGCGCGGCGCTGAAATCGGCATCGGCCAACTGGGTTCCCAGCTCACCCGCATCGGGCGGAAAACGCGCCACCACGCGCCCATCGGGGTCGGTCACACGCGCCACGGCACCTGGGGGCAGGCTCAGGTCTGCAAGCCGCAGGCTCCACCACTCGAGCGACACCACGGCCACTGCGGCACCCACCACCTCCTGGCCACCCGGTGGTATGACCGGGACCGCGAAATTGACGCTGGCCACCTGGGCAGCCCGGTCGATCTGAAAAGCCCCGACCGAAAACTCCCGGGCGGTGATGGCATGCTGAAAATAAGGCCGGTTCGCCACGTTCACGGGGGCCTTCAGCGGCCGCGCATTGCACAGCAGTTCCCCATTGGCCTGCGGCACGCCGAGGTTCACGTAAGTGGCGTTGAGCGAGAGCACCTCGGCCAGGTACTTTCCGCAATCCGGGTCACCCGGCCGGTGCACCTGGGGCATGGCGGCGAGTTTTTGCAGGAAATCGCGCGTGCTCTGTATCAGGCGCTGCTGGCTAGCTGCCACGGCCCGCAACGTGCTCAAGGCTTGATTTTCGGCACCGGCAATGGCGTCCATGCGGTGCGCCCGCGCCTGGTAGACCGCAAGCAGCACAGCAGGCAGCGTCGCCACCAGGACCAGCCAGCGGATACGCGCAGACAACGTACTCCAGGTTCCCACCAGCCAGGAAGGCATACCGACCTTTCGTCTTGGGATGGCCTGAACAACCCTCCCACACCAGCGGCAGCGCGGATGGGGTGGCCACAAGGCGTCATTTTTTGCACCCTATCACTGAGCCATGGGCAAGAAAAGCAACGCGGGGGACCACCAGAGGCCGCACACCACCGACCGCAGAGAGCTACGCTGGCCATCCAGCCCTACACAGTCATACCGGTGCACCACCGGGCCAAGGGGTGCACCTAACGCATTGTTACATCGTAAGCCGATCTGCCCCAGCCCGCCTCCCTATTTGCCCGGAGTGCCCAGCGACGTGGGCAATGCCGTCAGACGCGGGGTAGACAATCTGCAGGGAACCTTGTCGCCTGCCGCCGTATCATGGAGGTATGCGTAGCGGCTTGTATTTCATGTTGATGGTGGTGCTGGTCCTCAGAGGCCTTGCTGGCTCCGCCATGGCCGCCGGGGTATTGCCTCCTCTACAGCCTATCGAGGTGCTGCAGTCGCAAGAATACAGCCGCCACCCAGTCCCTGGCGAGGCGCACGCCACCCCACCCATGCAGGGAACCCTCCAGTCCACACTGGCCATGGATGCGGGAATACCGGACTGTGGACATACACCCGCTTCGGACCATGACCATGCCGAGCATGCTGCGGCAGCGTCCCCGTGCGATGGCAGCGTGGAAGGTTGTACCGCGCACGACCACCACTCCGCAGCCTGCTCGGCTTGCGAAATCTGCCACTCTTCCATGCTGGACGCGCCTGCCGCGCTGACACCACCCCACCTCTCCACAGCGGCCCCGCAGCCCCTGGCCGCTGCGCAGTTTGACAGTGCCCCTGCGGCGCTGGCCATCAAACCACCCATCGCCTGACCTCCGACGCCCGAAGTGCGTCTGCCGTCGCCTGAACCCCCTCGACCAAGGGGCTTTCAGGCCGCAACGCCATGTCCTGTTCGTTCGTTGTCTGGAGATCGCCGTGCGCGCCCCTGTCTCACCTTTCCTATTGTCATTGCGGCGGAGAGCTGCATGCCTTGCGCTGCTGACGCTTGCGCTTTCACCCCTGCCCTCGCTGGCCCAGGCCCCCAATCAAGCAGGCCGTCTGGTCATCGGGACTGACGCTGCAAATCCCGCGGCACCTACGGCCCGGCTGACTCACCCGCCGGTGGCATTGCCTGTTCCTCAGGCCGATTCCCAGCTTTCACCCCACACCTGGCACGAAGCCAATGAATCCGTCGCGGCCTTCCCGCGCGGCCATGCCGACATCCTGGCATGGGAAACCCGCCAAGGCACCAAGCCGCCCACCGCAGGCATACCGCGCGGGGCCATGCCAGGTCATGCGCATCAAGACCACCACGGCAGCCATGAGGTCCGAGGTGGCAAGCCCGGAAATCCCCCGCACCACCCCCCGGAAGCAGGGAGCAAGCCATGAACACATTGCAATGCCCTGTCGCACCGGGCAGCAGGCCGCTGCACCGTCCCCTGCGTCTGTCTCTGCTGGGCGCGGCAGTGGTGCTGGCAGGGTGCGCCAGCGTTTCCCCCGACGGTCTGCGCAGCGACGTGGCCGCACTCACCGCAGGTCGCACCGCAGGCATCGAAGCTGCCCTGCCAGCCACCCATACGGGTGCCCGTGAGAAAGCCAAGCAGTCTGTTGATGGCTGGCTAGCCCAACCCCTCACGCAGGACGCGGCCGTGCGCATCGCCCTGCTCAACAACCCCGGCCTGCAGGCCCGCCTGGCCGCGCTGGGCGTGGCCGACGCCGAGCGGGTGCAGGCCATCACCCTGCCCAACCCGCACTTGAGCTTGGGGCGCTTTGCCAACAGCCACGAGCGCGAAATCGAGCGCACCCTGGCCTTTGGCCTGCTGGACCTCATCACCCTGCCCTGGCGTACCCAGCGGCAGGCCGAGCGCCTGCAGATCGCCACGCTACAAGCCGCGCAAGACGTGGTGTCACTCGCCGCCGATACCCGCCGCGCCTGGGTGCGGGCCGTGGCCGCCGAGCAGGTGGCTGCCACGCATGACCGTATGGTCGAAGCCGCAGAGGCCGGGGCCGAACTGGCCCGCCGCATGGTGCAGGTGGGCAACTGGAGCCGCCTGCAGCAGGCCCGCGAACAGGCCGTGCTGCAAGAGGCCACCCGCCAGCGCGCCCGCGCCCGGCTGGCCGCCGCCACCGAACGCGAACAGCTCAACCGCCGCATGGGCGTGTGGGGGCTGCAGACGCAATACCAGCTGGCCAACCAGCTGCCGCCACTGCCCACCACCGCCTTGCCCGCAGACGGTATTGAGGCCACCGCGCTGCGCGAACGGCTGGATGTGCAGGCGGCGCGCCGCCAACTCGACACCCTGGCCACCCGCCAGGGCTGGAGCCGTGCAGGCGCCATGTTTGGCAACATCGGCCTGGCGTACAGCCGGAACACCGCCACCGAGCGCGACAGTGGCCACCGCGAGATCACACGCGGTTGGGAGCTGGAACTGCCCCTGCCGCTGTTCGACTGGGGCGGCGCAGCCCGCACCCGCGCCCAAGCCGAGGTGGAGCAAAGCGCCGCCCAGCTGCAAGACACCGCCGTACGCGCCCGCGGTGAGGTACGCGCCGCCTGGCTCACCTACCGCACCGCGCTCGACCTGGCGCGCCAGCAGCAGGCCGAGGTCGTGCCCCTGCGCCAGCTCATCAGCGACGAGACCACGCTGCGCTACAACGGCATGCTGGCCAGCGTGTGGGACATGCTGGCCGAAGCCCGCAACAGCACCCAGGCCGTGGCCAACGCCATCGAAGCGCAACGCGACTTCTGGCTGGCCGAAACCGACCTGCAATTGGCCCTCACCGGCACATCGCCGGGCGCCCTGCAGGGCCTCACCTCGGGCGCAGCAGCCTCCTCCACCGCACAAGGCCACTGACTATGAACCGCCGCAATTTCTTCTCCGGCGCCGCCACGGCCGTGGCCGCTGCCTCCGTGAGCCGCGTGGCCCTGGCCGCGCTGCCCGAGCCAGCAATGCAATCCAGCGCCGACACCGCGCCGCCGCTGCACCCGCCCACGGGCCGCCCCTACCACCCCGTGGTCACCCTGAACGGCTGGACCGCCCCTTGGCGCATGAATGCAGGCGTCAAGGAATTCCACCTGGTGGCCGAGCCCGTGGTGCGCGAGGTGGCGCCCGGCTTCATGGTCAACATGTGGGGTTACAACGGCCAAAGCCCCGGCCCCACCATCGAGGTGGTCGAAGGCGACCGCGTGCGCATCTTCGTCACCAACCGCCTGCCCGAGCACACCACCATCCACTGGCACGGCCAGCGCCTGCCCAACGGCATGGACGGCGTGGGCGGCCTCACCCAGCCCGCCATCCAGCCCGGCAAGACCTTCGTGTACGAGTTTGTGGCACGCCGCCCCGGCACCTTCATGTACCACCCGCATGCCGACGAGATGGTGCAGATGGCCATGGGCATGATGGGCCTGTGGATCACCCACCCGAATGTGGGCAAGGGGGCAACGCACCCCCAGATTTCCAAGGTGCAGCGCGACTACGCCTTTTTGCTCAACGCCTTTGATGTGGAACCCGGCAGCAAGACCCCCAAGGTCAACACCATGCTGGACCACAACATCTGGTGCTGGAACAGCCGCGTGTTCCCCGCCATCAGCCCGCTGGTGGCACGCCTGGGCGAGCGTGTGCGTATCCGCGTGGGCAACCTCACGATGACCAACCACCCCATCCACCTGCATGGCCACGAATTTGAAGTGACCGGCACCGACGGTGGCCCCGTGCCCAAAAGCGCGCGCTGGCCCGAGGTAACCACCGACGTGGCGGTGGGCCAGATGCGGCAGGTGGAGTTCATCGCCGACGAGCCTGGCGACTGGGCGCTGCACTGCCACAAGAGCCACCACACGATGGGCGCCATGGGGCACGACGTGCCGACCATGATCGGCGTGGACCACCGGGGCCTGGTGGGCAAGATCCAGAAGATCGTGCCCGACTACATGGTGATGGGCGAGCGCGGCATGGCCGACATGGGCGCCATGGAGATGCCACTGCCCGACAACACCTTCCCGATGATGACGGGCACCGGCCCTTTTGGCCCGCTGGAGATGGGCGGCATGTTCACCACGCTCAAGGTGCGGGCCGACCAGCGTGCGGGCGATTACCGCGACCCCGGTGATTTCAAGCAACCTGCGGACACGGTGGCCTACGAATGGCAGGGCCCCCCCGCCAGCACGCCACGCCCTGCGCGCGCTGACACCCCGGGCACGGCACCCGGCGCCGCCAATGCACGCAAGCCCGCTGCCAGCGGCCACCAGCACTAAACCCTCACATCAGCACACACCATGAAAACTATTAAATTGATAGCTGCTTGCGCTTTATGGATAAGCGCCAGCACCTCTTTTGGCCATGAAAACACCCATCACACCGCGTCGAACAGCCCGGTGGTCAAGGAGCAAAAGGACTGGGGCATCGCGGGCGACGCCAAGGCCGTGCGCCGCACCATCACGGTCCGCATGACCGACGACATGCGCTTTGCCCCCCGCCACATCGAAGTGCGCGAGGGCGACACCGTGCGGCTGCGCGCCACCAACAAGGGCAAGGTGCTGCACGAGATCGTGATCGGCACCAAGGCCGAGCTGGACCAGCACGCCGAGATGATGGCGAAGCACCCTGGCATGGAACACGACGAGCCCTATATGGCCCACGTGGCGGCAGGCAAGACCGGCGACATCGTGTGGCACTTCAACCGCGCAGGGAGCTTTGACTTTGCCTGCCTGATCCCCGGTCACTACCAAGCGGGCATGACCGGCACGATCACGGTGAGCCCCCCCTGAGTCGCTGCGCGCCTTCCCCCCCGAGGGGGACGCCACCGGTGGCCTGGCAAAGCCAGTTCCACGGTGGCACTGGCGAGAGCCATGCCGGTTTCCACCGGCTGGGGACGAACCACAGAGCCGTGAACCACAAAGACATCAAAGAGCGAAGAAAGGCATCCATGACATACCCGACAACAACAAGCAGCCGCCGCACGTGGCTGACCACTAGCGTGACCTTGCTGGCCGCAAGCGCCCTGCCCTTTGCAGCGACGGCCACAGCCCCCACACCGCTGGAGGTGTGGAAAGACCCCAACTGCGGTTGTTGCCAGGACTGGGTGGACCACATGCAGGCCAATGGTTTTGCCGTGAAGGTGCACGCCACCGGCAACAACGCCGTGCGCGCACGCCTGGGCCTGCCGCAAAAGCTGGGCTCGTGCCACACCGCCCTCGTCGGCGGCTATGTGGTCGAAGGCCATGTCCCTGCCAGCGACGTGCGCGCTCTGCTGCAACAGAAACCCAAGGCCCTGGGCCTGGCGGTGCCGGGCATGCCAGTCGGCTCCCCCGGCATGGACGGCGCCGTGTATGGCGACCGGCGCGACCCCTACGACGTGCTGCTGGTGGCCCGCGACGGCAGCACCCGCGTCTTCAAAAGCTACAACACTTCCAGCAAACCCAAGGCCACGTCATGATGAAAAAGGCATCACCCCTCTTGACTCCCGCCGCCCCAGTGCTGGCCCTCCTGCTGCTGGCCGGTGCCTCCACCACGGCCCTGGCCCAGCCTGCCGCCCTTGCGACCACCGCAGCTCCCGCCGTTGCGACAGAATCCAGCCCGTTGAGCGAGGGTGAAATCACCCGCTGGGACCCCCGCACCCTGCGGGTCACGCTGCGCCACGGCGAGCTCAAGAACCTGGACATGCCCCCCATGACCATGGTGTTTCGCGTTCAGGACGCGGGCGTGGTGGGCGACCTGAAGCCAGGCGACAAGGTGCGCTTTCGCGCAGAACAGGTCAGCGGCGCCTACCAGGTGACACGGATCGAAAAGGCGCCTTGAAACCCGGCCTGCCAAGCAGTGGAACCCCTGACGCGAAGCAATCCCAGCACGGCGCCCGGGCACCATAATCACCGGCCATGAGTTCTCAACACGTTCTGGCTGGCGACGCTGGCAGCATCACCCGCGTGGCGGGCATCGAGGTGGGCCACTTCACCGAAACCCGCCGCCCTACGGGCTGCACCGTCATCATCACCCGCGAAGGCGCCGTGGCCGGTGTGGACGTGCGTGGTGCCGCGCCGGGCACGCGCGAGACAGATTTGCTCGACCCCTCCAATCTGGTGGACAAGGTGCACGCCATCATGCTGGCCGGGGGCAGCGCCTGGGGGCTGGATGCCGCCACCGGTGCCGTGCGCTGGCTGGAAGAGCGTGGCGTGGGTTTTGACGTGGCCGTGGGCCGCCTGCCCATCGTGCCTGCCGCCGTGCTGTTTGACCTGCTGGTGGGGGACATGCGCATCCGCCCCGATGCCGCTGCGGGCTACGCGGCGTGCGATGCGGCATCCACCGCCGACCCGGCCGAAGGCAATGTGGGCGCTGGCACCGGTGCGGCGTTGGGCAAGATCTTCGGCATCCAACGTGCGATGAAGGGAGGCATTGGCACCGCATCCGTCACGGTGGATGGCATCACCGTGGGCGCACTTATCGCCTGCAATGCCCTGGGCGACGTGATCGACCCCGACACCGCGCAGGTGATTGCAGGCGCCCGCACCGACGACGGCCTGCGTTTGCGCGACACGCGCCGCGCCCTGCTGCGCGGCGACCCGCCCCAGCCCCTGTTGGCGGGCACCAACACCACCATCGGCGTGGTGGCCACCGATGCGGTTGTCACCAAGGTGCAGGCCCACCGCCTGGCGGTGGCAGCCCACGACGGCCTGGCCCGCAGCATCAACCCTGTGCACACCATGTCCGACGGCGACACCCTGTTCAGCCTGGGTACCGGCCGCGCGGGCAAGACCCTGGGCATGATGGTGCTGGCCACCATGGCTGCCGAAGCCACAGCGATTGCCACGGCACGTGCAGCGCGGGCGGCCCGCTCGATCACCACGGCAGAAGGTTTGTACTTGCCGTGGGCCGGAGAGTTGGGGTAAACAGCAACCTCGGGGGCCAGCCAGAGGGTCTCGGTCGCGCCAGCAACGAGCCCATATGATGCAGACACAGAGGGAAAACTCGGACCGCAATGGCTTGGCTCGACCACTTCTGTGGCACAGCGCGCAGGGCAGCTGACACCCGATGCCTCTCGCCCATCTACCTATCGCGACAAGGAGAATCCATGAAAAATCGGACTCGTTTGCGGCACAGCTGGTTGTTGTGCATGCCTTTGCTCCTGAACGCCCAGACAGCGCTGGCCCAGGACCAGTTTGTGGACCTGCAGTCCAACGGCGGCTACACGTCCTACCGCCTGCCGGACGACACCACCCAGGTGGACCTGAGCGCACAGACACAGGGCGCATGCCGTTTCAACCGCACTTGGGGCTATGACCTGACCAATCGGGAGCTGTGGACCAACGGGGGTTGCGGCGGCCGCTTCCAGATTACCCGCAGCTACGCCTCTGGCAACAGCAGTGGGTCCAACGCTGGCGCAGCTGTGGCCGCGGTGGCCGCCATCGCGGGCCTTGCGCTGCTGGCCAACCACAACCGGCACGACAACGACCGGCAACCCGAGTACCCGGACTATCCCGGCCAAGGTGGCGACTGGGGGCGAGAAGTCCGCGTGGACGGCCGCCTGTGCCTGGACGTGCGGGGAGGCAAGTTCCAGCCAGGCACCACATTGCAGGTGTATGAATGCAACGGCACCGCGTCCCAGCGGTTCGCTGTGGGGCGCGGGGGTGAGATCCGGGTGCGCGACCTGTGCGTGGACGTGGACCGTGGAGACCCGCGCGATGGCGCACGGGTGGTGCTGTGGTCGTGCTCAGGCTCGCGCAGCCAAAGCTGGGCCACCCGGGGCGGCCAGATCGTGAGCCAGCTCACCGGCAAATGCCTGGACGTGGAGGATGGCCGGGTCCGCCAGGGCGCACACACCATGGTCTGGCCCTGCAACCGTAGCCCCAGCCAACGCTGGTGGTGGTAAGGAGGGCCCAATGATGATCACAACCCAAACCCCACACGCTCTGCGCACCATGCGTTTGCTGTGCAGTGCAGCAGCGGCAGGCACCTTCGCTCTGGCTTGTGCATCCGCCGCGCAGGCAGCGGATGCCCCGGTGTCTTCCCCCACATCCCCACCCAAGGTGACCACCACGGCCCAGAAGCCAGCAGCACCATCGCGCGCCAACCGGCTCCAGGCGATCTGCTCGTCTGCTGACATGAACCACGACGGCAAGGTGTCTCTGGAGGAGTTTCACCGGGATATCGTGCAAGGCTGGCACAACCTCTCGCCCGATGCGACAGGCCATGTCCAGCTCTCCGACCTGGCCCAGGTGCCGCGCATGGGCAAAGGCCGCCTGAAGCGACTTGCAGCCGTTGACACGGACAGCGACGGCAAGCTGTCATTCAAGGAAGTCGTTGAAAGCCGCATGGCCTATTTCGACGCGGCGGATACCGATCAGGACGACCAGCTCTCCCTTCCGGAATGTGTGGCTTACGAGCGCCAGCGGCGCGGCAGCAAGCCATAGATCTCAGGAACCCCTGTCGCTCCTGGCCTAATGTGCCTGGAGGGCGTACGCCACAGCCGCATGAGCAACCACGGGGCCTCGGATGGTCACAGAGGCCTCGTGGTTGCTCCACCCCATGTTCAGCACTTATTCCATGTCCCAGGCTTTCCGCAACACACTGCTTTCTCTGCGCGATCTGATCGTGTCAGCCGGTCCTCTCGCATTTCTGGCAGTGGGTTTGCTGGTGCTGGCTTACTGGTGGCTCAACCCCAATCCGCCAAAAACCGTGACACTGGCCACGGGCCCGGCGCAAAGCGCCTACGAGGAATTTGGCAAGCGGTACCAGAAAGCGCTGGCCGTGGACGGCATCGAAGTGCGGCTACTGCCCAGCGACGGCTCTTCGCACAATCTCCAGTTACTGCGGGAAGGCAAGGCCGATGTGGCTTTTGTGCAGGGAGGCACAGCCGAATTGCAGCCCGATGACGCCGACCAGCTGGTATCCCTGGGCAGCCTCTTTGTAGAACCCGTGTGGCTGTTTTACCGCACGGATTCCGCCGAACGTGCGTACAACACACCGCGCATCGACAGCCTGCGGCAGCTGCGTGGCTGGCGGGTCAATGTAGGCTCGGACGGCAGTGGCGTGCCCAAATTGATGGAGCGCCTGCTCGACGCCAACAAGGTGTTGCCAGGCTCCGTGCAGATGTTCCGGCTGGAGCAAACGCCCGCAACCGTGGATTTTCTGGCAGGCAAGCTCGATGCGCTGGTGTTTGCATCGGCCCCGGAGTCGCTGATGGTGCAGATGCTGCTGCAGACCCCCGGCGTGCAGTTGCTGGACTTTGCCCAGCACGAGGCCTATGCACGGCGCTTTCCGTTCCTGACGCCCGTCACGCTGCCTCGCGGCGTGGTGGATCTGGCCGCCAACGTACCCACACGGGATGTGCGACTGGTGGCATCCACCACCTCGCTGCTGGCACGCGATGCCACACACCCGGCCCTGCTCACGCTGTTTGCGCAAAACGCGCAGAAGCTGCATGGCGGATCGGGTTGGTTCAACCGGGCCCGGGAGTTCCCCAACTCACGCAACAGCGAACTGCCAATGGCCAAGGAAGGCGACCGGGCCATGAACGAGCCGGTGCCGATGCTGCAGCGCTACCTGCCGTTCTGGATGGCAAACCTGATCGAGCGCATGTGGCTGGTGCTGGGCATCCTGCTGGCGATCATGCTGCCACTGTCGCGCGTCGTGCCACCGTTGTACCAGTTCAGGGTGCGATCACGCGTTTTCCGCTGGTATGGCCGGCTTCGTGAGATTGAAAACGACATGGAGGCTGGCAAGGCAGATTCCGCAGAACTGCTCAAGGCCCTCAATGCACTGGAGGCACAGGCCGAAAAGGTGAGCGTACCGTTGTCCTACGCCGACGAGCTGTACGCGCTGCGCAATCACATCCACCTGGTGCGCAAAAAGTTGCTCCGCAGCTGAGTGCACCTGGGCGCACCAAGGCGCACCGGTGGATTGAGCGCCTCTTTTCTACGGGACAGCAGGTAGTGCGAACCGTCAACGTGATTTCGGAACGCCTGGAGGGCTCCCGCACTAGCGGGTCTTGGAAGACTTGGAGCCCAGCGAAGCCACTTTGGAGGAAGGGGCGCCGCTGGCCGCCTTCCGGGATGATCCTGCTGCAACAGCGTCCAGAACACGGGCTGTCGTGGGCACAGCCGGAACCACCCGCAAGGAACCATCCGCAGCCAGCTTATCTCGCATGCGCCGGGTCATGGACTGCGTGCTTGCATCGGGTGCGGTGAAAAGGAACAACGTGCCGTGCGGGCTTGCCCAGGTGAGTTGCGTGCGCACGACCCTGCCATTGGTGACCAACTCGACCCACGCGCCAATCACAAAATCAGCATAGGGATCCGGTGCATCCACCTGCACCTGGGCGCTGTCTTCAGGGACAGCGGCAGAAGATGGTGTTTCTGCAGGTGCGACTTCGACCACCACCTCGGGCTCTGGCTGTGGCACCGGCACTGGCGCGGGGGCAGGCTTTTCAAAGGCCGACTGGTGCAATCCCACCAGCCGCTGCAGAAACGCGCTGGTTTGAACTGCGGGGTAGTTGATGGTCTTGAGCCCCTTGCGCAGCTTGGCCAGCAGGCCGGGGATGGCCTCGTTCAGGCGGTCTGGCTCCTGGCGGGTCAGGTCGGGTTGTGAGCTCCACAGCAGCACCGGCACCAGCGCCAGGTAACCCCCGGGATCTTCGTCCTGGCCATCGCCACCCTTCAACACCTGCGCCAAAGCGATCACGTCAGCCCAGGGGCCGGCAGCAAAATCGAGCACGTCGGCAGGGACGTTCTCCAGGTCTGGCAACCTGCGGATGTCTGCCGCCGTTTTTTCGGCCAGCATTTCCCGCTGCTCCGCCTGCAACAGGGCTTTTTGCTGCGCCTCCTGATGGGCTTTGATCTTTTGTTCCTGGGTCTCCCAGGCAGACTGCAGGGCCTTGAGTACGGTATCGAAAGGCCCTGCATCCTTGATTTCGTTGGCGGTCAGGTGATCCACCGCCCCTTGGACCAGTCGCATGAAGCGGCTGAACCCTGGTGTGGACTCGGCAGTGAAGGCCAGGCTGCGCTGCGTCAGTTCGTCGAGCAAACGGCGTGCAGGATGAGATCCATCGGTGAAAAACCGCCCGTCGTGTGACACCAGTTGCTTGAGCGCGGGCTCAAGGCTTTTCACGGCCTGCTGCACGGGCGGCAACAGGCGGGCATCCTGGGCAATGTTCTGCATCATGCGGCCGACCACTTCCATGGCCATCGCCGGTGACTGGGTGGCCGCCTCCATCGGCATCGCGGCGTAAACCACGGGGGCCACGCCCGGTCCCCGCCACCCCGTCAAAGGTGCCGACAGCGAAGCCGCCTGGCTGCCACTGGCCAGCCTGCCCACCAGGCGTTCGAGCTGGGCCATGTCCTCGATGGCTTCTGCAGCAGCCCCCGCAGGAAGATAGCCACCATGGGCCGCCACTTGCGCGCCGCCGCCCACGCCAGCGGGAGCCACCCAGACGGGCTGCAGCGCTACCGGCTGTGATGGCATGGCACCATATGCACGCGGGTCAAAGGGATCGCCGCCTGCCAACATCTGGCGCAGAATTCCCACTGTCAGCAGTGCCTCTTCTGCAGCCGCCCCAGGCCCCATCTGCGATTGCATGGAGTCGCCGCTCCAGCCTGTCGATGGGCCGACGCCCCGACCGTACCCGGTAGTGCCATAGTCACCCATTGGCGTAGCCATGGAGTTGCCATAGCCTGAGTAGCCGCCACCATAGCCGGTGCCCATCCCGGTATTCGGGCCGGCGCCGCCATAGCCGCCGCCTCGGCCGGAATTGCCAGCGGGAGTTCCCAGCACGGCGTAACCCACGGGTTGCACCCCGTGTTCGCGCAGGCTCGCCGCCGTCTTCTTGTATTCATCCACCAGCAGCTTGCCCAAAAGGTCACGCATGTGCTGCATCCACAGCTGGCGCACTTCCGGCGACACACCGGTATCGCCGACAACCTGCTGAAGGGCGCGGATATAGCTTTCGGGACGCAGTGGATTGCGCTCGGGCTGCACACTGCGCAGCCCCTGCGCGGAACTCACCAGGGTATTGAGTTCTGCGAGCACTGCATCGGTGGCATGCAGCGCCGACTGCTGCGCCTTGGAGAGCTCCACCTGCGCCTGCATCTCGTTCTCATCCATGAGCGAGAGCTCGCCAAAGTCCATGCCAGTGTCTTCGGCCGAACTGCGGCCTTTGGCCGTAGACGGACCTTCGGCAAAGATCTCCAGCAGCGCCATGGGATAGCCCTTGACCAACGCCGCTTCGTGCTGGTTCAGAAACCTCAGGCTGTCGCTGACCAGATTGCGCTGCTGGATATTGCGGACGACAGACTCCTCGCCGGTCAAGGCCCCTTGAGTAACCTTGACCAGCTCCTGCATCAACGCCTCGCCCCCACGCACGGCGTTGACGACACAGGCGCGAAAAACAGTTCTCGAACGAGAAGCGGACTGGGACATGGTGGGGAGGAATCGATCGGACGACAGGTTTCCAGATGCAATGCTACTTGACCTGACGCCTTATTTGAGGGCTTTGAACCTCATTCGCTTGGGTTTTGCACCCTCTTCACCCAGTCGCTTCTTCTTGTCAGCCTCGTACTCCTGGTAATTGCCGTCAAAGAACGTCCACTGGCTGTCACCTTCGGCGGCCAGGATGTGTGTGGCGATCCGGTCCAGGAACCAGCGATCGTGGCTGATTACCAACATGGTGCCGGCAAATTCCAACAACGCATCTTCCAGAGCCCGCAGAGTTTCCACGTCCAGATCGTTGGAGGGTTCATCCAGCATCAGCACGTTACCGCCGGCAATCAGGGTCTTGGCCAGGTGCAGGCGACCGCGCTCCCCCCCGGAGAGCATGCCGACCTTCTTTTGCTGATCGCCGCCATTGAAGTTGAACCGTCCGCAATAGGCGCGGCTCGCCATCTGGAACTTGCCGACGTTGAGGATGTCGAGTCCGCCTGACACGTCTTCCCACACTGTCTTGTCGTTGGACAGGTCATCACGGTGCTGGTCCACGAAGGCCATCTTGACGGTGGAGCCAATGACGACCTCACCCGAATCCGGCGTCTCCTTGCCGGCGATCAGCTTGAACAGCGTGGACTTACCGGCGCCGTTGGGCCCGATGATGCCAACGATGGCGCCTGCAGGAATGTTGAAGCTCAGGTTGTCGATCAACACACGGTCGCCAAAAGATTTGGTGACGTTCTTGAACTCGATCACCTGACTGCCCAAGCGGTCCGCCACAGGGATGAAGATTTCGTTGGTTTCGTTGCGCTTCTGGTATTCGTAGTCGCTCAGTTCCTCAAAGCGGGCCAGACGGGCCTTGCTCTTGGCCTGGCGGGCCTTGGGGTTCTGGCGCGACCACTCCAGCTCCTTCTTCAGGGCCTTGGCGCGGGCTTCTTCACCCTTTTGTTCGGCTTCCAGACGGGCGCCCTTCTGGGTCAGCCAGTCGGAGTAATTGCCCTTGTACGGGATGCCGGAGCCCCGGTCCAGTTCCAGAATCCACTCTGCGGCGTTGTCGAGGAAGTAGCGATCGTGGGTGATGGCCACCACGGTGCCCGAGTAGCGTTGCAGAAACTGTTCCAGCCAGTCCACCGATTCGGCATCCAAGTGGTTGGTTGGCTCGTCGAGCAGCAGCATGTCAGGCTTGGACAGCAGCAGTCGGCACAGGGCCACGCGGCGCTTTTCACCACCGGAGAGCACGCCAATGTTGGCGTCCCACGGGGGCAGGCGCAGCGCGTCGGCAGCAATTTCAAGCTGGTGTTCCGAGTCGGTACCGGCGGTGGCAATGATGGCTTCCAGCTCGGCCTGTTCGGCGGCCAGCGCGTCGAAGTCCGCATCTTCGGCGCCGTAGGCGGTGTAGACCTCGTCCAGACGGGCCTTGGCGGCAAATAGCTTGCCCATGCCCGCTTCCACGCTCTCGCGCACAGTTTGCGTGGGGTCGAGCTGGGGTTCCTGGGGCAGGTAACCGATGTTCAGGCCCGCCATGGGGATGGCTTCGCCTTCGATTTCCTTGTCAAGGCCCGCCATGATCTTCAGGAGGGTGGACTTGCCCGAACCGTTGGTACCCAACACGCCAATCTTGGCACCTGGGAAAAAGCTCAGGGAAATGTCTTTCAAAATCTGCCGCTTAGGGGGCACGATCTTGCCGACGCGATTCATGGAAAAAACGTATTGGGCCATTGAGTGTCAAACCTGCAAAAGTGAGCAGAAATTCTGCGTGCAAACCGAGATTATCGGGCCATGCGACAATACCCACCGTAGCGGGCTCCAGTTGCCTGCCACATCAGCACACTGCTGGGGACGAAGGAAGCATCAGCTTCCAGGCTCCCACCCTTGAACCTCGTCGGCTTGAGACTGGCTCGGCAACCCCCCGGTTGTACGACAGGCCGATACCCAGCGCCCCGGATGGGCGCATTCAACGACATGACATTTGACGAACTGAACCTGGCTCCTGCCATCCTGAAGGCCGTGCACGAAACGGGCTACGAAACCCCCACGCCCATTCAGGCCCAGGCCATCCCCGCCGTGCTCGCAGGCCACGACCTTCTGGCCGGCGCGCAGACTGGCACCGGCAAGACCGCCGCGTTCACCCTGCCCCTGCTGCACCGCCTTTCGCAAAGCGCTGCGCCCAAGAACAAGTTCGGCGGAAAGGGCATCCGTGCCCTGGTGCTGACGCCCACCCGCGAGCTCGCCGCCCAGGTGGAAGAGTCCGTGCGCGAATACGGCAAGTACCTCGACATCAACTCTACCGTCGTCTTCGGCGGCGTGGGCATGAACCCGCAGATCGACCGCATCAAGCGAGGCGTGGACATCCTGGTGGCCACCCCCGGCCGCCTGCTGGACCTGCAGCAACAGGGCTTCCTGGACCTGTCGACCGTGCAGGTGCTGGTGCTCGACGAAGCCGACCGCATGCTGGACATGGGCTTCATCCACGACGTGAAGAAGGTGCTGGCCCTGGTGCCCCGCGAAAAGCAGAGCCTGCTGTTCTCGGCCACCTTCAGCGACGAGATCCGCGACCTTGCCAACACGCTGCTCAAGAACCCCCAGAGCATCCAGGTCACGCCCAGCAACACCACGGTGCAGCGCATCACCCAGGTGATCCACCCCGTGGGCCGCGGCAAGAAAAAGCAGGTGCTGCTGCACATCATCCAGCAGCACAACTGGAGCCAAGTGCTGGTGTTCACCCGCACCAAGTTCGGCGCCAACAACGTGGCCGAGTTCCTGACCAAGAACGGCGTGAACGCCATGGCGCTGCACGGCAACAAGAGCCAGAGCGCCCGCACGCAAGCCCTGGCCGGCTTCAAGAGCGGTGACATCCGCGCCCTGGTGGCCACCGACATCGCGGCACGCGGCATCGACATCGACGAGCTGCCACACGTCGTCAACTACGAAATCCCGAACGTCTCGGAAGACTACGTCCACCGCATCGGCCGCACCGGCCGTGCCGGCAACAGCGGTGAAGCCGTGAGCCTGGTCTGCATGGACGAAGAAGGCTTCATGATGGACATCGAGCGCTTCACCAAGCAGCAGATCCCCGTCCAGATCATCGAAGGCTTCGGCCCCGACGCCGGTGAGAAGGCCGAGCCCATCGCCATGGGCCGCCAGACCATCTGGGGCGGCGCAGGCAAGCCCCCGAGCCGCGACGTGATGCAGGCTGCCGCCAAGGCCGCCCGCAGCGAAATGATGGAACGCATCCGCACCAACAAGGCCGGCCAGGGTGCTGGCGGAGGTGGTGGCGGTGATCGCGGCCCCCGCCCTGCCGGCGGTGGCAATGGTGGTGGTGGCCGTGGCGGCCGCGCTGGCGGCGGTGCCGCAGCCGGCGGCGGTGGTGGTGCCAATGGTCCGCGTGGCGGCCGTGCGGGTGGCGGCGGCCAGGGCGGCGGCGCACGCGCTGGCGGCCAGGCTCCTGCACGCGGCCGTTCCGGCGGCGGTGGCAACGGTGGCGGTGGCGGCTATGAAGGCGGCAACCGCTACGATGATTCGCAACCCCCACGCGCCAATGCGCACCTGGGCACGCACATGGGCCATGCAAACCCGGGCCACCGCAACTCCGGCCATGCCGCCGGTGGCGCTGGCGGCCAACCCGACCCGATGCGCACGAGCGTGGACAGCATGGGCGGCGGCGGTCGCCGTGGCGGTGGTTATCGTGGTGGCAACGGTGGAGGTGGCGGCTATGGCGGAGGCGGCACGGGTGGTTCTGGTGGCCGGGGCAACGGGTCTCGTGGGTCGGGCGGTTCTCGCGGCTCTTTTGGCCGCTGATCCGTCAGCATCCGAAAGCACAATCAACGTAAGCGCAGCGCCCTGCAACGAGGCGCTGCCGCCTGAGGTGCATGCACTGCATGCCCTGGGTCGGCGCACGCCGGATATCCAACACCCACGGCTGCACCTGCACGCCGTGGACTTTGCAGCACTGGCGGCCAAGCCCGCCCTGCGTGGCCTGCCGCATGTGGACGACGTGTACATCACGCTCGGCACCACCATTGCAGCGGCCGGCAGCCAGCAGGCCTTTCGCGCCGTGGACCAGGATGCGGTGATCGCCACCGCGCGCACGGCTCTGGCGGCTGGTGCCTCCCGCTGCGGCGTGGTGACCGCCATGGGCGCCGACGCCCGCTCCCGCATCTTCTACAACCGCGTCAAGGGCGAGGTCGAGCAGGCGCTCCAAAGCCTGGGCTTCACCACGCTGGTGATCGCACGCCCCTCCCTCCTGCTGGGTGAACGCCAAGCCCTGGGCCAGGCCGCGCGCCCCGCAGAGTCCTTGTCCATCAAGGCCTTCAAGCTGCTGGACCCACTGATTCCTGCCAACTACCGTGCCCGCCCGGGTGTCGATGTGGCCCGAGCCCTGGTCCATGCTGTACAGACACGCCCGGCCGGGCTGCACGTGCTATCAGGCAGCGCACTACAGGCCTTCTGATTTGCCGCCTGGCCCCGGGCTGCAGCAGCTCCTTGTGCGATGCTGTGGCCCATGCGCCCCAACGACCTACCCCAGCCCCTGGCCACTCTGATGGTGGCCACCTGCAATGTGCTCAACCTGGCCAATCCCGGCCGCCTGTTCTACGAGAATCAGGACCCCTACAGCCAGACAGAGTTTGATCGCAAGCTCACTTGGCTGGGCGACCGGTTTCGCATGCTCAATGCCGATGTGCTGGCCGTACAGGAGGTGTGGGACGACGCCGCCTTCAAGGGCGTCCTCAGCCGCAGCGGCCTGCGCTATGACTTCGTGGAGGTTCCCGGGGCGGAGAACGATGCCACGCATGGCGGTGCACAGGGTACCCCCCGCGTGGGCATCGCCACACGGCTGAAAGTGGATGCCTTGCAATCGTTTGCGGAGTTTCCACCGGGCTTCCAGGTGGACGTTCCAGGCCTGGGCCTGCATACGCGCTTCGAACGGCCGCCACTGGTTGCCACCTTGCGCATGAAGCATGGACAGTGCCTGAATGTGCTGACGACCCACCTCAAATCCAAGCGACCCAAGTTTCTGCAGGATGCGCAGGGCAACCCGGCCGAAGACCGGGACGACCGCAAGGTCATGGCACTGGCATCGCTGCGCTCCCTGATCATGCGGGGCGCCGAGGCCATGGCACTGCGCTGCCTGGTCATTGACCTGCTGCACCGCACCAGCGTGCCGCTCGTGGTCATGGGCGACTTCAATGACACGCCCGACAGCGTCACCACACAACTCATCTGCGCCACCAATGAGATCGCCTATGACCGCTCGGCACGCGATGTGGCGCTGTTCAATGCCTACGATCTGCAGGGCGATGCGGCACTAAAGAAGGACGTGGCGTACTCACACATCCACCAGGGCTCGCCCAGCGTGCTCGACCAGATACTGGTGAGCGAGGAGTTCGTGCACAACGGCAGGAACAGCGTGGGCGATGTGAGGCGCGTGGACTATTTCAACGACCACCTCCACGAAGGGCGTGATCGCACCCGCTCGGACCACGGCTTCGTGCGCGCACTGCTGCGCTTGAAGATGGCGCCGCAGACGGATCCCTTACCCACGCCGCCCACCCCCGCCACGGCGGCTGCGACCCAGCCCACCAGCCCACTCCCTCCTGCCCCAAAATTGTGACGCTGTAGAGGGTTTTGGCTCCTTCATCATGGGTTTGCAACGGGATGTACGCTGACACGGCATGGCATTGGCGGGCAGGTAACATCCACGTAACAAAGCCGTCCCACCAGGGCCCAATGGCAAAGATCACCATGAACATGCACTCCACCCGCCACAGCGCCTCACCAGAAGCCTCTTCGGCCCAGCCCCCACACGCCCACCGGCTGCGGATGCCGTGGAAGGCATCTGCACTGCTGGCAGCCGCGTTGCTGACGGCGTGCTCCAGTACTCCGCTGCCCCCATGGCCATCCACGCCCGCAACACGAACGAGCGCACCGGCCCCGTTGCCCCGCGTACAACCAGGTACGGTAGTGCTCGCGCCCTTGGGCCAGGCACCCCAGGCTCAGGCGCAGCGCCAGGGTGCGGTAGCCAGCCCCTTGCCGCCGCCCGCCCCGCTGGTGGTGCAAAACGAAGGCCCCATGGCGCCCCCCTATGGCGCGGCGGTGGCGGCTCGGTTCCCCGATCCACCCATGGCATACAGCACGCCCGGCCTGGGGCCGGACCGCAGGGCCTTCACCACCAATGCCGAACTCGGCCAATGGCTGCATGCGCTGGCCGACCCTGCGCCCCGCAGCTCCACGCGCACGAAGCTGCTCAACTTAGGCACGTCGCAACGCGGAGAACCCATTCTGGGCCTGCTGGTCACCCGCGCCACGGGCACCGAGCCCGCCAACCTGGACACAAGCGGTCGGCCCACGGTGGTCATGATCGGCCAGCAGCACGGAGACGAGCCCGCAGGCAGCGAGGCGCTGCTGGTGATCAGCCGCGAACTGACGCAGGGCCTGCTTGAACCTTTGCTGGACAGGATCAACGTGGTGGTGGTGCCCCGTGCCAACCCCGATGGTGCGGCCGTGGGCACCCGGGTCACAGCGAATGGCGTGGACATGAACCGCGACCACCTGCTGCTGAACACCCCCGAGGCCCGTGCGCTGGCGAAGGTGGTGAACGACTACCGCCCCATCCTGGTGGTGGATGCCCACGAGTACACGGTGGTGGGCCGCTACCTGCAAAAATTCAACGCCATCCAGCGCTACGACGCACTGCTGCAATACACCACCACCGCCAACTACCCCGAGTTTTTGACCAAGGCTTCGCAGGAGTGGTACCACCAGCCCATGGTCGCGGCACTCAACACCCAGGGACTGACAAGCGATTGGTACTACACCACCTCCACCCTTCCAGACGACAAGCGCGTCTCCATGGGCGGCACGCAGCCCGACACCGGCCGCAACGTGAATGGCCTGAAAAACACCGTGAGCCTGTTGATCGAGACACGTGGCGTGGGCATCGGGCGCATGCACATCCAGCGACGCGTGCACTCGCAGGTCACGGCCATCACCAGCGCCTTGCGCAGCACCGCCGAGCGGGCGGCCAACCTGGAGCAGGTTCGTTCGTTTGTGGCGCGCGATGTGAGCGCCCAGGCTTGCCGCGACCAGGTGGTGGTCGAGGCCGCCGCCACGCCCACCCAGCGCGAACTGGATTTCCTCGATCCCGAGACAGGCGCAGACCGCCTGATCCGCGTGGACTGGAACTCATCCCTCACCTTGCGCCCGACAAAAACCCGTGCCCGGCCGTGTGGCTACTGGCTGTCGGCCAGCTCTACCGCCGCCGTCGAGCGCCTGAGGCTGCTGGGCCTGCAGGTGATGCGAGTGGCCGAGCCAGGGTCTGCGCTGGCCGACATCTACCGCGAAACGGGCCGGGATTCCGGTGACCGGCAGGACGTGATCGGCACCATCGCAGGCGGTACGGGCATCGTGCGCGTGCAGGTGTCGCCCGTACGCAGCGCCATCGACGTGCCAGCCGGCAGCTTCTACGTGCCCCTGAACCAGCCCCGCGCCAACCTGGCCGTGGCCGCGCTCGAACCCGACACGCAGAACAGCTACTTCGCCAACCACCTGATCGATGAGCTGGCGAATACCGCACGTGTCATGGCGCCCCCAGCCCTGGTATTTGAAGATACCAATTAGGACTAGCGGGAGGCTTGCTGGAACTTCACGCAGGCGGCCCAACCGATGGCTCGACGTGCTGATGCAGCGCCCCGCCGTGCAACGCGGGCTGGAGGTAGCCAGAGACTTGCGCACGCCCCTGACCGACGAACCACGCAAGGTGTTGCGGCAAGCGTGCGGGAAGGCGCAGGAGCTGGGCCGACCCGATTGAGCGTGCAATCACAGTCACCATCGACAGTCACTATAAAATTAGTAGCTATCAGCGCTTATCTATCAAGCGCCAACAGCCAAAAATACTGGAATTCAGACCCGACTGTGTAGCGATGCAGGGCTGGTGTGTCGCGCACGGCGTGCTTCGGTACGCTCCAGCACATGGTGGGCCATGGCCTGGGCCAGCGCTTCATCGGCCAGAAACACCGTGCTGTCGCACTCCTGTGCAAGCCGCCGCGCCTCATCTCCACTGTGGCTGCGCACCACGGTTTCGATATGGGGGTTCAGTGTGCGCGCGGTGGTGATGATCTGCCGCACATTCAGGGTATCTGGCGTTGCAATGACCAACATGGCGGCCCGGGCGATATGCGCCTGTATCAGGACGGCAGGGTCCACGGCGTCCCCAAAAACTGCCGCGATGCCAGACTCCCGCAACGACTCCACCAGTTCACGGTTTTGCTCGGCCACCACAAACGGGATGTCGTTGGCCACCAGCAGGTTGGCAACGCGGCGCCCCACCCTGCCGTACCCCACCAAAACCACCTGCCGTGCAAGATAGCGGGCGTCAGTGCTCATGGGCAGTTCGGCCAGGGGATCGTCGCGCTGCTCCAGCCGCCGCGCAAGTGCCGAGCGAGCCCGCAGCCAAGCCTGCAACGGTGCAATGGCATGAAAGAGCATCGGATTGAGCGCCATCGAAATCAGCGCCCCTGCCAGCACCAGGCTGGCCCCTTCGGGTGGCAGCAGCCCCAGGGAGGAGCCCAGCGCCACCAGAATGAAAGAGAACTCCCCAATCTGGGCTAGGCTTGCGGAAACCGTCAGCGCCGTATTGAGTGGGTAGCGAAATGCCAGCACCAGCGCGGCAGCCGCCAGCGTCTTGCCCAGCATGATGATCGCCACCACCGCCAGCACCTGAAACGGCCGGTCCCACAGCACGGCGGGATCAAACAGCATGCCCACCGAGACAAAAAACAGCACGGCAAAAGCGTCGCGCAGCGGCAAGGACTCTTGCGCAGCCCGGTGACTGAACTCCGACTCGCGCATCACCATGCCTGCGAAAAAAGCCCCCAGCGCAAACGACACCCCAAACAGCGCAGCAGACCCAAACGCAATGCCCACCGCAGCCGCCACGACGCACAGCGTGAACAGTTCCCGCGACCCCGTGCGCGCCACCTGCCAGAGCACCCAGGGAAACAGGCGGCGCCCCACCAGCAGCATCAGCGCAACAAAGCCCCCGACCTGCAGCAACGTCCATCCCAGAGTCTTCCACAGCGCCGTGCCGTCCACGCCCTGGGCCGTGGCACCCTCGCCCCCATTGCCGCCCAGCCAACCAGCCAGCGGCGGCAGCAATACCAGCACCAGCACCATGGCCAGGTCTTCCACCACCAGCCAGCCCACGGCAATCCGGCCTGTGTGGCTGTCCAGAATTCCCAGGGTTTCCAGGGCACGCAAAAGCACCACCGTGCTGGCCACCGAGAGCGCCAGGCCAAACACCAGAGCCCCGCCCAGACTCCAGCCCCACCATGTGGCCAAAGCCATGCCCAGCGCCGTGGCCACCATCATCTGCACTACGGCCCCAGGCACCGCAATCTTGCGCACGGCCAGCAGGTCACCCCAGGAGAAGTGCAGACCGACGCCGAACATCAGCAACATCACACCGATTTCGGCCAACTGGCTGGCCATCGCGGCATCCGCCACAAAGCCAGGTGTGTAAGGCCCGATGACCACGCCCGCCAGCAGATACCCGATCAACGCTGGCAACCGCAACCGAGTCGCCACAAAACCCAACGCCAGGGCCAGCCCGAGCGCGGCAGCGATGGTATTTATGAGCGTGACGCTGTGCGGCATGGTGCGGGCGACGGATCAAGGAAAACCGTTGGTGGGTATGTGACCTTGTTATACCCGCATCCGCCGTGCTTCTGCTACTGCCAATATCAGGATGGTCATCGCAGGGAAGGCTCCGGCCGCAGGTTATGATTCGCGCTCTGCGCCACGGCGCGGTTGCGGAACGCTCCGCAAAGCAAGTAAGCACATCTTCGCCGAAAGCCTGTTTACTGCCCGTAGCTCAACTGGATAGAGCAATAGCCTTCTAAGCTATAGGTCGGGGGTTCGAGTCCCTCCGGGCAGGCCAAAACAGCCTCTCAGACCATCTCACAACCTCTCAGAACCCGCACGTTTCCTAGCGTTGCGGGTTTTTTGTTGTCTCAGGCCGTTTCACTGCGTACCATGACATACCAACAAAAAGTTGGTACTTCTGCTGGTATCTCAACATACCGAATGGGCAGATACCAACAATTGGAGCACGCATGGCACTTACCGACACCTTTGTGAAGAACATCAAGCCCGCCGGCTCCGCCACGGGTGAGAAGCACACCGATGGGCAGGGCCTGTACCTCCACGTCAAACCAGCGGGCAAGTATTGGCGTATGAACTACCGCCACCTCGGCAAACAGAAGACGCTGGCGCTCGGCGTGTACCCAGAGGTCTCGCTCGCCAAAGCCCGCAAGCGCCGAGAGCAAGCCCGCGAGCTGCTGGCCGAAGGTTTAGACCCTGGCGTCACCAAGACGGCTGAGAAGCTAGCAACCAAAGTGGCCGCAGCCAATACGTTTGAAGCAGTGGCCCGTGAATTCCACTCCACTCAGGCCAGCGGCTGGAGCCCCCGCTATGGGGCGCGGTGGATCGAGCGCATGGAGAAAGACCTGTTCCCGCACATCGGCAAGCTGACCCTGCCCGCAATCACCGCGCCGGTGCTGCTGGACGCACTGCGCAAGGTAGAGAAGCGCGGCGCCAACGAAACCGCCCACACCCTCCGCCAGACCGCCGGGCAGGTGTTCCGCTACGGTGTTCAGACCGGGCGCTGTGAACGCAGCCCCGTAACTGACCTGCACGGCGCATTGAAGCCCATCGTCGTCAAGCACATGGCTGCCGTGCTGGAGCCTGCCAAGGCGGGCGAGCTGCTGCGGGCCATTGATGGCTACACCGGCCAGCCTATGACGAAGGCGGCGCTGGCGCTGTCTGCACTGCTGTTTCAACGCCCCGGCAACATTCGGCAGATGGAATGGGCGTGGATTGACTTTGACAAGGCCCTACTGACCATCCCATCCCAGGACATGAAGCGGCGGCTGGCGCAAAAGCTCAACGGCAGGCCGCACTTTGTGCCCTTGGCTGCCCAGGCAATAGCCATCCTGAAAGAGCTGCAGCCCCACACGGGCCATGGCCGCTATGTGTTCCCCAGCCTGCGCACGGGCGAACGGGCGATGAGCGACAACACCATCAATGCAGCCCTGCGGCGCATGGGCTTTGCCTCCGACGAAATGAGCGCGCACGGGTTCCGGGCCATGGCGCGTACGCTGATGATTGAACGCATCCACGGCATATCCGCCGATGTGATCGAAGCCCAACTGGCGCACGGCAAATCAGGGCCGCTGGGCGCTGCCTATGACCGGGCGGAATTCATGGAGCAGCGGCGCAGGATGATGAAAGAGTGGGCGGACTATCTGGACAAGCTGCGCAAAGGGGCCGATGTGATCCCGCTGCACGGCGCGGCATGACGCCGAGCCAATCGATTCGCCAGCCCTAGGCTGATCCCCGAAAACCCGTTTCCCCTGACGGGCTGGGCTGGCATCTTTTCAGGGAGCGTGAGGGAACGCTATGGTCGAGACTGAAATTTCTTCAGAAGAACGCGAAGAGCGCCGAAAGAAGCGTGATGAGGCGCTTCGCGAGTATTACCGCAAGCGCGAAGAAGAGTTTAATAGTCCCGAAATGCTTGCGCACAGGAAACGGCTGATTGAAATGTGCGATAACGATATTCAAAAACTGGCTCAATTTGCCGTTTCGATGATGAATAATGGATCAGCTTTGCACAAAGAGAATGAAGAGCTGGTTAAAAAACTGAACGATATATATTTCTTGGCGTCAGGGCTTTCCTCTGAAAAGTCAAAAGCGCAGCCCCATGAGAAATTTAATATCGCTAGATACACACTTGAGCATGAACCCGACAATCCCATTGCTTTAACGTTTATAGCAGCAATGAAAACGAGCAAAACTCTGGCAGCAAAAGCAAACGCCTACAAGGGGCATTCTGAAAATCATGACATTCGTAATGAAATATTTGCTTGGCTCAACGCCAATTTCCGGCCAGGCATGAGCCTTAACGATGCCGCAGCTCAGATGGCGAGTAAGGTTGTGCCGCTCAAATACGAAGCAGTCCGACGCCATTGCACGGCGTGGAATAAAGCCCGAAAGGCCGAGGGCGCATAGCCTCTGCTAGTAGAGTAGATACCCTGCTGGCATACTAACTATGCTGCCAGCCTGTGGAATTAACAACCACTCATATTTATCTGACCATTACCCATCAATAACTTTTGGCCTACGCCAGAAAGGTAATGGGAAATGGAAGCAACGCTGCAACCCGCCGCAGAAAATCAACTCGACCGCCTGCGCGCATTGGCAGACAAACTGGACTGCCTGACTGAAACGGACGTGATGTTATTGGGCAAGCTGTCCCAGAGCACAGTAGAAGCATGGAGAAAGCGCGGAACCGGCCCCGCATACATCCTGCTGGGTAATCGCTACCTCTACCCACGCAAGGCCGTGGCGCAGTATCTGGAAAGCGCAACACGCACACGCAGTCATCAGTCCGCAAAGGAGGTGCTGCAGTGATCCACCGCAATTCCCAAAGCGCTGCGCCCTCCATATTCGACGCCTTGCCAGACAGTGCCTTTATCCGCGAAGCGCAACTTGTCCAGAGCCCCAAGCGCCCCAACAGCCCAGCCCCCCTGCCCTTCAGCGCCCCCACCCTGTGGCGCAAGGTGAAGGCGGGCACGTTCCCTAAGCCGCACCGCTTGTCTGAGCGCGTGACGGCCTGGAAGGTGGGCGACGTGCGCGCATGGATCAACCGACACACCGCCGATGCGTAAGGGGGCACACCATGCACACCGACGCAACCAAGCGGCAGGCCCTGGCCGAGATTCTGGCCGCGCATCCGAGCACCGACACCACGGCGCAATGCACGCGCATCCGAGCTGCGCTGGCCCGCTTTGCACTCACCACGTTTGAGGCTTCACGCTATCTGGACTGCTACGACCCGCGCGCACGGGTGATGCAACTGCGCCATGCCGGTGACGTGATCCGCACGCACTGGCAGACGGTAAAAACCGAAGGCGGCGGCAAACACCGCGTGGGGCTCTACGTGCTGGAACCCAATGGGGGCAACCATGCATAGCGCCATTGATGGATTCAGCACCGCCATGGAGGCAGCGGGCCTGACACCCCCACCCACCATAGAACCCGATGGAAGCCTGCACCGCTTCAACACCAGCGGCAAGCGCGGCGACGACTCCGGCTGGTATGTGCTCCACTCGGACGGCATCGCGGCCGGTGTGTTTGGCTGCTGGCGCAACGGCTGGTCACAGACCTGGAGCAGCAAGCCCGACACGGCCATGACGCAGGCCGAGCGCGACGCGCACCGCCAGCGCATCAAGGCCATGAAGGCGCAGCGCGATGCCGAGCAGGCGCAGCGCCAGCAACTGGCCCGCCAGACAGCGGCGGCGCTATGGCAGTCGGCAGCACCGGCCATGCTGCATGAATACCTGGCACGCAAGGGCATACAGCCCCACGGCGCACGGTGTGATGGGCTGCGGCTGTTGATACCCCTGCGCGATGTGGACGGCACCCTGCACAGCCTGCAGACCATTGAACCCGATGGCGACAAGCGATTCATGCCCGGCGGGCGTGTGGCGGGCTGCTATCACTCTATGGGCAAGCCTAAGGGCGTGCTGGTGGTGTGCGAGGGCTTCGCCACCGGGGCGAGCATCCACGAAGCCACGGGGCACGCGGTGGCAGTGGCTTTCAACGCGGGCAACCTGCTGCCCGTGGCCCAGGCTTTGCGCGGCGAATACCCGGCGCTGCGCATCATCGTGGCAGCCGACGACGACTGGCGCACCGAAGGGAACCCGGGCCTGACCAAAGCCACCGAGGCAGCCAAAGCGGTGGGCGGAAACCTGTCAAAACCTGTCTTTGGCGATAACCGCCGGGAGAAGGCGACGGACTTTAACGACCTGCACCAACTGCTGGGGCTGGAAGCGGTGAAGGCGTGCATTGATGGGGCTGCAGCGACTGGGGCCGACAGCGGCTGGCCTGACCCCGCGCCCCTGCCCACGGGCCTGCCAACAGTGGCAGCGTTTGATCCCGAGCTACTGCCCGAGGCCCTGCGCGGCTGGGTGATAGACATAGCAGATCGTATGCAGTGCCCGCCCGACTTTACGGCGGTGGGGGCCGTGGTCGCGCTATCCAGCCTCATCGGCGCGCGTGCGGTGGTCAAGCCCAAGGCGCGCGACGATTGGGCCGTGGTGCCCAACCTGTGGGGCGCCATCGTGGGCCGCCCTGGAGTGATGAAGTCGCCCGCACTGAGCGAGGTATTGAAGCCCCTGCAGCGCCTTGAAAAAACAGAGCGGGAACAATGGCAGTCCGCGCGCGAAGCCTGGCAACTCGATTGCAAGGTGGCCGAGCTGGCCGCCAAGACCAACGAAAAGCAAGCCGCAGCCCAGGCCGCCAAAGACCCAGTTAAGGCACGAGCGCTGCTGCAACCCGCCGACAAACTAGCAGCAGAGCCCACTATGCGGCGATATGTGGTCAACGATGCCACGGTGGAGAAGCTGGCCGAGCTGCTGACGGTGAACCCGTGGGGCACGCTGGTTTACCGCGACGAGATCCACGGCCTGCTTTGCAGCATGGACAAGCAGGGGCAGGAAGGCGCACGAGGCTTTTATCTGACGGGCTATGACGGCAACCAAGGCCACGCAGTGGACCGCATCGGGCGCGGTGAATCGTTTGTGCCGCGCGTGTGCCTGGCCATGCTGGGCGGCATTCAACCCGGCAAGGTGCAAAGCTATGTGCGCGAGGCGGTGGCAGGTGGCGCCGGTGATGATGGCCTGCTGCAACGCTTTGGGCTGACGGTGTGGCCCGACGTGAACCGCGAATTTGTCTATGTGGATCGGTGGCCCGACACCCCAGCCAAGCAGGCAGCATGGGCAGTGTTTGAGCGTCTGAACCAACTGCAGCCTGCCAACGATTGCGATGCTCAGGAATGGCACTTCACCCCCGAGGCGCAAGCCTTGTTTGAGGAATGGCTGATCCCGTTTGAAACCGAACTGCGCGGCGAGGAACTTCACCCGGCGCTGGTGTCGCATCTGGCCAAATACCGCAAGCTGATCCCGGCCCTGGCGCTGATCTTTGCCCTGGTGGATACCCCGGACAGCGCGAACCTGATCCATGAGCGTGAACTGATGCGTGCTCTGTCATGGGCCGAGTACCTGCGCACCCATGCCGAACGCTTGTATGCCGCAGCGGTGATGCCCGAAACCAGCGCAGCCAAGCAACTGCTGGACAAGATCAAGGCGGGCAAGCTGGCCGACAGCGACGGTGCATTGCTGGATGTCTTCGCCCCCCGGCAAGTCGCAGTAAAGCATTGGGCAGGGCTTGGCACACCAAACGCAGTGCGCAAGGCGGCCAACCTGTTGGCCGACTACGGCTGGCTGGAGCGCGAGTCCACGCCCAGCGGTGCGGCGGGTGGCCGCCCCAGCGAGCGCTACTTGTTGCACCCCATGCTGGTGAAAGGAGGCCTGTGATGAAGTGGCTGCAGCGCCTGAAATCGGCCACAACGACTAACACCGACGCTACGAAACCTACAGAACCGGGTTTCGTAGGTTTTGTAGCGTGCCCAGTGGCACCTTCTGAAAAATTCGCAGCCCCGAAGCAGCCACCAGCCAACGAAGCCCGCACCGACCCCGACCACTGGTGCTGGCCGTACGGCTCTGCGATGAACTCCGCAGAGATCGACACCTTCACGGCGCGGCTTGCGCGTTTCACCGACAAGGGGCTCACCCTTGCCGATGCCGAGGCATTGACCGACGGGCTGGTCAAGCGCGACCGGGAAATGGACGACCGAAGCCTGTGCCTGGAGTGCGTCCACCTGCAAGGCGGTACCGGGCGCTGGCGTTGCGGTAATGCAGTGGTGGCAGGCATCGGTCTGCGTGCGGCAGATGCACAGCTACCGAGCGATCTGACACACCAGCCACAGCGCTGCGCTGGCTTCACCAACTTTCACGGTCAAGGAACTAACCAATGAGCAAACCCACCAAGAAACACGAATCGCTCGAAAGCGGTCTTCCTTCTCAACGCTTGAACCGAAAAGCTGTGCCGTCCATCAATGGCGCAACGCCGGAAGAAAGTGCCCTGAACTTCGCCAACCTGATGATCTCGCCCGAAATGGCGAGTTTCCGGGTCATCACCAACCGCGAACGCCAAGAATTGATGGAGCAACTGGATACGCCCGCCTTGATCGACGCATTGCGCCTGCAGACCAAGGCGGTGCACAAGGGCGATCTGCGGGCAGCGGAAGCCATGCTGATGAACCAAGCGACGGCCCTGCAATCGCTGTTCGTGAAACTGACGGAGACCGGTTTGCAGGCGAACCTCTTGCGCCAGCAGGAAACCGCACTGCGCTTGGCTCTCAAGGCCCAGAGCCAGTGCCGCGCCACCCTTGAAACCCTGGCCAACATCAAGAACCCGCCCGTCGTCTATGCCAAGCAAGCCAACGTGACTACCGGCCCGCAGCAGATCAACAACGGGCCACAGACCGCCCCCACGGGCACGCGGGAAAACGTTTTTGAAGAAAACAAACTGAAGGAGCGTGAGCGTCCAGTCCGACCATCTTGAACACTCGCTAGAGTCATAGGAGCCTCGTGTCCACCTCAACTCTTGGTGGACACGTGAACACTATCCCCGATC
>NZ_LMJC01000008.1:0-85575 GCF_001429215.1 Acidovorax sp. Root267 | reverse complement strand
CCTCTCCCCCCTCTCCCCCACCCTCTCCCGCGAGGGGAGAGGGATTAACAGCCAGCGGCTGCAGGCGCACTGCCCCCTGAATCACTGAGATGCCTCCCGTCCTACGCCTCACAAACATCACCAAGCGCTTTGGCAAACTGGTGGCCAACGACGCCATCAGCCTGACCCTGGCGCGTGGCGAGGTGCTGGCCCTGCTGGGCGAGAACGGCGCAGGCAAGTCCACGCTGATGTCCATCCTGTTCGGGCACTACGTAGCCGACGAAGGACACATCGAAGTCTTCGGCCAACCCCTGCCGCCCGGCCAGCCGCGCGCAGCGCTGGCGGCGGGCATTGGCATGGTGCACCAGCACTTCACACTGGCCGACAACCTCACGGTGCTGGACAACGTGCTTCTGGGTACCGAGCCGCTGTGGCAGCCGTTCTCGCGCCGCAGTAGCGCGCGGGCCAAGCTTCTGGCCGTGGCGCAGCAGTTTGGTTTGCCCGTGAATGCCGATGCCCGCGTGGGCGGCCTCTCGGTGGGTGAACGCCAGCGGGTCGAAATCCTGAAAGCGCTGTACCGGGGCGCGCGCATCCTCATCCTCGACGAACCCACTGCGGTGCTCACCCCGCAGGAGAGCGAGGCCTTGTTCGACACCCTGGCGCAGATGGTGGCGCAGGGCCTGTCCATCATCTTCATCAGCCACAAGCTGGGCGAAGTGCTGCGCGTGTCGCACCGCGTGGCCGTGCTACGCCAGGGCAAGCTGGTGGCCGAGGCGCCCGCGCAGGGCACCACCCAAGGGCAACTGGCGCAGTGGATGGTGGGCCATGCCATTGAAGCCCCTGCGCAACGCCCGGCCCGGGTGGTGGGTGCTGCCGTCTGCAGCCTGCACAACGTGAGCACCGCACCCACCGGCCGTGACCGGTTGCAGAACGTGTCGCTCACCCTCCACGCAGGCGAAATCGTGGCCATCGCGGGCGTCAGCGGCAATGGCCAGGTCGCGCTGGCCGATGTGCTGTGTGGCGTGCGCGCCACCACTGCGGGCCAAGCCACACTGCGCGGGGCACCCCTGCAAGCCCGGCCCGCGTGGTTGGTCAGCCAGGGCGTGGCGCGCATCCCTGAAGACCGGCACGCTGTGGGCGTGGTGGGCGATTTGCCGGTGTGGGAAAACGCCGTGTCGGAACGCCTGCGCAGCCACTGGTTTGCGCACCCATGGTTCAAGGCCTTCTGGGTCAAGCGCCGAGCAGCCCGACAACACGCGCAGCATGTGGCCGAGACCTTTGACGTGCGTGGCGGCGGGCTCGACACGCCAGCCCGGTCGCTTTCGGGCGGCAACATGCAAAAGCTCATCCTTGGCCGGGCACTGCTGCCGCCTGAGGATGAAGCGGGCCACAGTGCTCCTGCGCCCCAACTCATCGTCGCGCACCAGCCCACGTGGGGGCTGGATATCGGTGCCGTGATGTTTGTGCAGCAGCAGCTCATCAACGCGCGCGACGGCGGCGCGGCCGTGCTGCTGATTTCGGATGACCTCGATGAAGTATTGGCCCTGGGCGACCGCGTGGCGGTGATGCACGATGGACAGCTGAGCGAGGCGCGGCCTGCGGAGGCTTGGACGCGCGAGGCGGTTGGGCTGGCGATGGCAGGCGCCATGCACTGACCCAACATACAAGAACAAAATCATCATGCGACTCGAAAAACGCAATCACACCTCCCCCGCAGCCTATGTGCTGGCACCGGTGGGCGCCGTGGTTTTCACGCTGCTCATCAGCGGCCTGCTGGTGATGTGGGCCGGGGCGCCGGTGGGGCAGACCTATGCGCTGCTGCTGCAGGGTGCATTTGGCTCGGTGTTTGCGCTGACCGAAACACTAACCCGCGCCACGCCGCTGATCCTGACGGGACTGGCGGCGGCCGTGGCGTTCCGCGCGCGGCTGTTCAATATTGGGGCGGAGGGGCAGCTTTACGCCGGTGCTCTGGCTGCCGTGGCGGTGGGCGGCATGCATGGCGGCACGGGGTTGGAATGGTCGCCTTACCTACTCTTCCCGCTCATGATGCTGGCGGCAGCGCTGGCCGGGGCGGCCTTGCTGCTGGGCCCGGCGCTGATGAAGGCGCGGCTGGGGGTGGACGAGGTGGTCACCACACTGCTGCTCAACTTCATCATGCTGCTGCTCGTCTCGGCCCTGCTCGACGGGCCGATGAAAGACCCGCTCTCCATGGGCTGGCCGCAGAGTGTGGCGCTGCAAAGCGACATGGAGCTGGGCAAGTTGGTACCCCAGACGCGCCTGCACACGGGCCTGCTGTGGGCCATCTCTCTGGCCGTGATGCTGTGGGCGCTGCTGGCACGCACAGTGCCGGGTTTTGACATCCGCGCCGCCGGTGCCAATGCGCGGGCTGCGGCGTTTGCCGGTGTGCCCATCACCCGCACCGTCGTGCTGGTGGCCCTGCTCTCGGGCGGGCTGGCGGGGCTGGCGGGTGCTATTGAGGTGGCGGGCCGCACCAGCTATGTGACGCTCGACATGTCGCCGGGCTACGGCTACAGCGGCATCGTGATTGCCATGCTGGCGGGGCTGCACCCGCTGGGCGTGATTGCGGCCGGGACCTTTGTGGCGGGCGTGCTGGTGGGGGCCGACAGCATGAGCCGCGCGGTGGGCGTGCCCACCTACATTGCGGATGTGATCGTGGCGACCTCGTTGATTGCGGTGCTGGTGGCTGGCTTGCTCACACAGTACCGCATTCGCTGGAAGTGACGCCGCCATGAACAATCACTCAAACCAAAATTTCAAGCAAAATTGGCCTCTAGCGCTTATCCATAAAGCGCCAGCAGCTATCAAAACAGAAGTAAATCACTCAGAGGCGAGCGCATGACCGAACTGCTCGACATCCTCGCCAACCCCGCCTTCTGGATTGCCACCCTGCGCGTGGCCACGCCGCTCATCCTGGGCACGCTGGGCGTGCTGCTGTGCGAACGCGCGGGTGTGCTCAATCTGGGCATTGAAGGGATCATGGTCGCGGGCGCCTTCACCGGCTGGCTGGCGGTGTACGCAGGCTACGGGCTGTGGACGGGCGTGCTGGTGGCGGCGCTGACCGGGGCGGTGTTCGGGCTGCTGCACGCGTGGCTCACGGTGGGGCTGGCGCTGTCGCAGCATGTGTCAGGCCTGGGGATCACGCTGCTGGCCACGGCGGTCAGTTACTACGGCTACCGCGTGAGTTTTCCGAAGGTGAACACGCCGCCCACCATCGAACCGTTTGCGCCCATGGAGTGGCTGGGCATTCCTATCCTGTCTGCGCAGACGCCGCTCACGCTGTTGGCCCTGTTGCTGGTGCCGCTGCTGGCCTGGGTGTTGATGCGCACACCGCTGGGTCTGGCCGTGCGCATGGTGGGCGAGAACCCGCAGGCGGCCGAGGGCCAGGGCATCTCGGTGGCGGCCACGCGCACGGGCGCCATCGTGGCGGGCTCGGCGCTGATGGGCGTCGCAGGGTCGTTCCTCACGCTGTCGGCGTTCAACGCGTTCTTCTTCAACATGGTGAACGGGCGCGGCTGGATCTGCGTGGCTCTGGTGGTGTTTGCCTCGTGGCGGCCGGGCAAGGCGCTGCTGGGCGCCCTGCTCTTCGCGTTCTTCGATGCGCTCCAGCTACGGCTGCAGCAGGCGGGCGGCGCGTGGCTGCCGTACCAGGTGTATTTGATGCTGCCGTACCTGCTGTCCATCCTGGCGCTGGTGCTGGTGGCGCGCAAGGCAGCGTATCCTCAGGCGCTGATGAAGCCATACCGCAAAGGAGAACGCTGAATGCCTACGCTGCAAACGCTGCTCATGTTCGCTGCCGCCTCGCTGGCGCTGGCCGTGATCCCTGGTCCCACGATGCTGTTGGCGCTGGCCAATGGCATGGCCGGCGGCATGCGGCGCGCGGCCTGGGGCATGGCGGGTGCGGGGCTGGGCGCGGGCATCCTGATCGCGGTGGTGGCCGTGGGGCTGGGTTCGCTGCTCAACGCATCGGCCACATTGTTCAATGCAGTGCGCATCGGCGGGGTGTTGTATTTGCTGTGGCTGGCGATGCAACTGTGGCGCAGCCCGCCGGTGGATGTGAAAGCTGCCCTGGCCCATGTGCCGGGCCAGCAGGCCGTGGGCCGGGCCGCTTTTGTGCGCAGCCTGGGCGTGGCGCTGTCCAACCCTAAAACGCTGCTGTTCTTTGCTGCGTTTCTGCCGCAGTTCGTGGACCCGGCCCAGCCCCAGACGGTGCAGTACGCCGTGCTGGGTTCGCTTTTTGTGGGCCTGGACACGCTGGTCATGGTGGTCTATGCCACCGCCGGCTGGCAAGCCGTGCGCTGGCTCTCACAGCGCGGCCTGCGCTGGCTCAACCGCAGTTGCGCCGTGGGCATGGGCGTGCTGGCGGCACTGTTGGCTGGCTACCGGCGCCACGGCGCCTAGCTGCAGCAGCGTGTGCAGCCCCCACAGGTACGGGCCATGAGCCGATTTCAGCTTTTCCTTGCGGCAATGGCGGCCGCTGTCCTGGGCGCGGCCGGCATGTGGTGGGTGGCGTTCAAGCCCGCGCCGCCTGTGCCACCGCCCGCGCTGCTGGCGGTCGAAGGCATGGGGCATCTGGTCTCGGTCAAGGTGCGTTACGCCAACGTCATCGAGTTTACGCAGCAGATTACGCAGGGCATTCCGTGGACGCAGTGGGAACTGCTCCTGGGCGGCACTCAGGTGCTGCTGGTGGCCAAGGGGGACTGCCTGGTGGGCGCCGACATGCGCCAAGCCCGCTATGAAGCCGTGGACCCCGCCGCCCGGACGGCCGTGTTGTGGCTGCCCATGCCCGCCACGCTGTCTGCCCGGGTCCACCACGGCCCCCGGGACCAGGGCGGGTCTTACTTCTATGCCGTGCAGGGGACGGGCATCGAACCGCTGATCCCCGGCACCGCCAACCGCACCCAGGCCATCGACACGGCCCTGCAGCGGGCCCAGCAGGACATGGAGCGCGCCTGCCAGGCTGGCAACACGCTGGCCACGGCCAAGGAAAATGCCGAGGCGGTGCTCAAGCAGTTGCTTGCCGCCACGGGCTGGGCGGTGCAGGTGCGCTGGCAGCCATGAGCTTGCCCAGCCCCACACGGAGGCGGACGGCGTCAGCTTTTTGGGCCATGGTGCTGACGCTGGCCACCATTGCCAGCACCGGCGGCAAAGCCCACGCGCTGGGTGCCGACATTCCTTACGCCGCCTTTGCGGCAGCGCCGGACGTGGACTGGGTGCAGGTGTGCGGCCAATGGCCCATGGCCGCAGCAGAGGGCGCGGGCACGTACCGCATCGTGCACGCCACGCGTTATGCCCAGTCGTTTGTGTATGTGCAATGGCTGCGGCGCGACAGTAATGGCAGCGCGGCAGAGGTGCATACCGAGGGCATTGCGGCGCTCAACAACGACCACGCCGAGATATCGCTGAGCCAGATGCGATGCCAGGCCACCCGGCAGGGCATCCGCTTCACGGCGCGGGCTGAGTCAGGGCACGATGGGGCACTCTTTGGCATCACCATCGACGCAGGACACCGGCCTGGCGCACTGCGCTGGCGCACCACCCCAAGGCGTTGAGCCATGCGCCTGCGCCCCCCCGCTCCTCCACTGCACGCCAGCGCGCACCGGTTGGCAGGCCATCATGCACCGCCTCTGCAGTGACAGCTGTCTCCTGAATCCGTTTCAAGGCTGTGCAATACGCTCAGGCGGGCGCCCCCATGGGCGTGCACAGCTCCACCAGCGCGCCATTGATGTCCGCCACATAGGCCACAGTCTGGCCCCAGTGCATCTGCTCGGGGGCCTGTACCAGCCGAGCACCAGCGTCCACCGCACGCTGCAATGCGGCGGCTACATCGGCGGTGGTGAAGGCGATCTCAAAGCTGGGGGCATCGGCCGACGCGCGCTGGGGGTTCTTGCCCAGCTCCACCATCAGCCGCAGGGAAGCAAAAGCCAGCGAGGTGGCTCCCGTGTCCAGCTCGCCAAAATCGCCTGCATCGTGCAAAAAACGGCGTGCAAAGCCGAAGGCCTGTTCGTAGAAAGCGATGGTTTTCGGAACGTCTTCGACGTAGAGAATGGTGTAGCCAAATTGCATGAAAACTGCCTTTGCAAAAAATGCGTTGAAATGGCTGGATGCCTCCAGTGAAAGCCACAGCTTAGGCATGCAGCCCGCCTTTGTCTTGAATAAACCCGACAGCAACGACTCCACCCGCCATGCTTGACCTGCTCATCACCCACACCACCCTGCCCGACGGCCGCCAGAACATGTCGATTGCCGTGCAGGACGGCCGCATCGTCGAAGTGACCGAAGGCCTGCAAGCCCCCGCGCACGAGGCGGTGGATGCGGGCGGCCTGCTGGTCAGCCCGCCGTTTGTGGACGCGCATTTCCACATGGATTCGACCCTGAGCTACGGCCAGCCGCGCGTGAACGAAAGTGGCACTCTGCTCGAAGGCATTGCGCTGTGGGGCGAACTCAAGCCCACGCTGACGCACGACGCCATCGTGCAGCGCGCGCTGCAGTATTGCGACATGGCCGTGGCCCGGGGCCTGTTGGCCATCCGCAGCCATGTGGACACGAGCCACCCGAGCCTGCTGCCCGTGCAGGCCTTGCTGGATGTGAAGCAGCGCGTGGCGCCCTACCTGGATTTGCAGCTGGTGGCCTTCCCGCAAGACGGCGTGCTGCGCGCACCCGGCGGGCTCGACAACCTCAAACGTGCGCTGGACCTGGGCGTGGACGTGGTGGGCGGCATCCCGCACTTCGAGCGCACCATGGCCCAGGGGGCGGAAAGCGTGAAGATCCTCTGCGAACTGGCGGCCCACCGTGGCAAACGCGTGGACATGCACTGCGACGAATCCGACGACTCGCATTCACGCCACGTGGAAACCCTCGCCTTTGAAACCCAGCGCCTGGGCCTGCAGGGCCGAGTGACGGGTTCGCACCTCACCTCCATGCACAGCATGGACAACTACTACGTGAGCAAACTCATCCCGCTGATGGCCGAGGCCGACCTGGGCGTGGTGGCCAACCCGCTCATCAACATCACGCTGCAAGGCCGCCACGACACCTACCCCAAGCGCCGGGGCATGACCCGTGTGCCCGAGCTGATGGCTGCCGGCCTGACGGTGGCGTTTGGCCACGACTGCGTGCTCGACCCCTGGTACAGCGGCGGCAGCGCCGACATGCTGGAGGCCGCGCACATGGGCCTGCACGTGGGGCAGATGACCAGCCAGGCCGCGATGCGGCAGTGTTTTGATGCAGTGACGGTGAATCCCGCCAAGCTGCTGGGGCTGGAGGGCTACGGCATCGAGCCGGGCGCGTATGCCGACTTTGTGCTGCTGCACGCGCGCAATCCGGTGGAGGCCATCCGCCTGCGCGCAGCGCGCCTGGGCGTGTGGCGGCGCGGCAGGCTGCTGGCCAGCAGCCCGGCACCCGTGGCGCAACTGCACCTGCCGGGGCGGCCCGACAACGTGAATTTCACGTCAAATTAGCCTCTCACGCTTATGTATCAAGCGCAAACAGCTACACATTCAATAGCATTTCAAGCGTTCACGCCATGCGCGCAATCGTCCTGCGAAACCGCGCCAGCGCCAGGCTGAACAGCACCGCCCCAATCCCCAGCAGCCACACCAGCGACGGCCACACCACCGCCCAGCCCGCGCCCCGGTAGAGGATGGCCTGGGCCAGCTCGGTGAAATGCGTGGTGGGCGCCAGGGCCATGCCGTACTGCACCCACAGCGGCATGCTCTCGCGCGGGGTGACGCCGCCGGACAGCATCTGCAGCGGCATCATCACCAGCACCATCAGCAGCCCAAACTGCGGCATGCTGCGCGCCACCGTGGCCATGAAGATGCCCATGGAGGTGGTGGCAAACAGGTGCAGCGTGGCCCCCAGCAGGAACAGCGGCACCGAGCCCTCGATGGGCACACCAATCGCCCAGCGGATCACCGCCGTGAGCGACACCCAGGTAGCGACCAGCACCACCAGCGCCATGGCCCAGACCTTGGCCAGCATGATCTCGCCGGGGGTGACGGGCATGACCAGCAGGTGCTCCACCGTGCCATGCTCGCGCTCGCGGATCAGCGCGGCGCCGGTGAGGATGATGGAGAGCATGGTCACGATGTTGATCAGCTCCATCAGCGAGCCGAACCACGCGGGGTTGAGCGCCGGGTTGAAGCGCGAGCGCACCGTCAGTTCGATGGGCTGTTCGGCCACGGCGCGGTCGCGCTGCACGAACTCGGCCACCTCCAGCTGCACGATCTGCTGCACCGCCCCATTGGCCGCAAACGCCTGCCCCATGCGCGTGGCGTCGATGTTGAGCTGCACCTGCGGCACCCGGCCTGCCAGCACATCGCGCTGGAAATGCGCGGGGATGTGCAGGACCAGCGTGAAGCGGCCGGCGTCCAGGCCCGGGTCCACCTCGCGCATGCCGATCATGGCGGGGCGCGTGAACTGGGGCGCGTAGAACGCGGTGGCGATGCGCTGGGACAAGGCCGAGTCGTCCTCGTCCACGATGGCAATGGGCACATGGTGCAGCGTCTCGGGCTGCGCCATGCCCGCCGAGTACACCGCCAGCGTGGTGGTGTAGACGATGAGGAACAACATGGCCGGGTCGCGCCACAGGCTCCACAGCTCCTTGATGCCCAGGCGGAAAATATTGGACCAGCGGCCACGCAGCGCCATGTCAGGTCTCCTGCTTTTTGAGGAGCGCAATCGCAGCGCCAATGATGACCGGCACCGCCACCAGCATGGGCCAGAACTCGGCCTGCAGGTCTTGCAGGGCCAGCGCCTTGTTGAACACGCCCCGGCTGATGGTGAACATGTGGCTGGCTGGGTAGACCTCGCCCACCCAGCGCGCAAAGCCCGTCATGGACGACACCGGGTTGATGAGCCCCGCAAACTGCACGGCCGGAATAATCGTGCCCACCATGGCAAAGAACATCGCCGCAATCTGGCTGCGCGTGACGGTGGAGGCCAAAAGGCCCATGCCCGTGGAGCACAGGCTGAACACCACGGCGGCCAATGTCAACGTGGCAAAACTTCCCGTCATCGGCACGCCAAACACCGTCACTGCCGCCAGGCACATCAGGGCAAAGTTGAACAGCGCCAGCAGCACATAGGGCAGCTGCTTGCCCAGCATGAATTCGGTGCGCGTGGTGGGCGTGACATACAGGTTGATGATGGAGCCCAGCTCCTTCTCACGCACCACGGCCAGGGCCGTGAGCATGGCGGGCAGCATCAGCAGCAGCAGCGGGATCACGGCAGGCACCATGGACGGCAGGCTGCGCACGTCGGGGTTGTAGCGATAGCGCGGCTCCACCTCCAGCAGGCCCCGGGGCGCCACGCCCGTGCGGCTGCGGCTTTGCTCCACCAGCCACTGCTGGTGCAGGCCCTGGGCGTAGCCGATGACGGTTTCGGCGCGCTGGGGCATGGCGCCGTCCACCCAGGCGCCGATCTGCACCGGCTGGCCGCGTGCCACATCGCGCGCAAAGCCAGGCGGGATCTCCAGCGCCAGCGATATCTCGGCGGAGCGCATGCGTGCATCCAGCTCGGCGTAGGTGGCAATCGGCGGCTGCTCCGTGAAGTAGCGCGAGCCTGCCAGGTTCAGCGTGTAGGCGCGACTCAGCGCGGTCTGGTCGCGGTCCAGCACGGCAAAGCGCAGGTTCTCCACATCCATGCTGATGCCGTATCCCATCACGAACATCAGGATCAGCGAGCCGAGCAGCGCCATGGCGCCGCGCACCGGGTCGCGGCGCAGTTCCAGTGCTTCACGCCATTGGGTGCTGTGGATGCGGGCCTGGCTCTGGCGCAGGCGGGTGTGCCAGGTGGGAGTGTTGGGCGCGGACACCGGCGATAGCGCAGTCGTGCCCGAAGCCGCCACGGGTACAGGAGCCTGGGCCGTGCCCGCAGCATCTTCCAGGTAGCCGATGAAGGCTTCTTCCAGCGTGGTGGCGCCGCGCTTTGCCACGATCTCCTGTGGCGCGGCACTCTCCAGCACCCGCCCCGCGTGCATCAGCGAGATGCGGTCGCAGCGCTCGGCCTCGTTCATGAAGTGGGTGGAGATGAAGATGGTGACCTTGTCGCGCCGCGCCAGCTCCACCATCAGGCGCCAGAAGTGGTCGCGTGCCATCGGGTCCACGCCCGAGGTGGGCTCGTCCAGGATCAGCAGCTCGGGCTGGTGCACCATGGCCACGGCCAGCGACAGGCGCTGGCGCATGCCCAGGGGCAGTTTCATGGGCAGCGAGCCGCGCGCGGCCTGCAGGTCAAAGCGCTCCAGCATGGCCGTCACGCGCGCGGGCACCTCGGCCTCGGGCACATGGAACAGGCGGGCGTGCAGCACCAGGTTCTGCTCCACCGACAGCTCGCTGTACAGCGAAAACGCCTGCGACATGTAGCCCACGCGCCGCCGCGTGGCCATGTCCCTGGGGTCCACCGGCTGGCCAAACAGCCAGGCCTGCCCGTCACTGGCGGGCAGCAGGCCGGTGAGCATCTTCATGGTGGTGGACTTGCCGCAGCCGTTGCTGCCCAGAAAGCCAAAGATCTCGCCGCGCTGGATGCGAAAGCTCACGTGGTCCACCGCCACAAAGTCGCCAAAACGCATGGTGAGGTCGCGCGCCTCGATGGCGACGTTGGCGGCATCATGGGCCTGCGACCGGTCCAGCGGCGGAATCTGCACCGCCTGGTGGCCCCGGCGCTTGGCCTCGGGCAGCAGGGCCACAAAGGCCTGCTCCAGCGCATCGTGCCCGGTGCGGGCCATCAGCTCGGCCGGGGTACCAGTGGCGAGAATGCGCCCCTCGTCCATCGCCACCAGCCATTCAAAACGCTGGGCCTCTTCCATGTAGGCCGTGGCCACGATCACGCTCATGCCCGGCCGCGCGGCGCGGATGCGGCCGATCAGGTCCCAGAACTGGGCGCGCGCCAGCGGGTCGACACCGGTGGTGGGCTCGTCCAGGATCAGCAGGTCGGGGTCGTGGATGAGCGCGCAGCACAGGGCCAGCTTTTGCTTCATGCCGCCTGAGAGCTTGCCCGCAGGCCGCGGCAGGAATGGGTGCAGGCCGGTGCTGCGCGTGAGTTCATCGATGCGCCGGCGACGCTCGACCGCGTCGTGCCCGAACAGGCGGCCAAAGAACTGCAGGTTCTCTTCCACCGACAGCGTGGGGTACAGGTTCTTGCCCAGGCCCTGCGGCATGTAGGCGATGCGCGGGCACACGCGGCTGCGGTGGCGGCTTTGGGCCATGTCGCCGCCCAGCACCTCCACCGTGCCCTGCTGCACCGCGCGGGCACCCGCCACCAGCGCCAGCAGGCTGGACTTGCCCACGCCGTCCGGCCCGATCAGGCCCACCATGCGGCCGGCGGCCACCTCCAGGTCGATGCCATCCAGCGCCACCGTGCGCCCGTAGCGCTGGCCCACGCCACGCAGGCGGGCCACGGGTGCCACGCTGCCGGGGAGGCTCACTGGTCGGCCTTGACGGCGAGATTGGCGGGCCATTCCACCGCAGGGTCCACCCGCAGCCAAGCCACGCCAGGCAGGCCGGTCTTGACCTGCTCCTGGTGGCGCAGCAGCAGCGCCTTGTCGATCTGGGCGCGCACGCGGAACATGAGCTTCTGGCGTTCGCTCGCGGTCTCCACCGTCTTGGGGGTGAACTGCGCGGTGCTGGCTACGAACGACACGGTGGCCGGGATCACGAAGCCCGGCGCGGCATCGAGCACGATGCGCACCTCGCTGCCCAGCGCCACGCGGCCCACCACCGTCTCGGGCAAGAAGAAGGTCATGTACACGTCGCTCAGGTCCACCAGCTGCAGCACCCGTGCGCCCGCGCCCACCACCTCGCCAGGCTGCACCACGCGGAACTGCACGCGGCCGTCGCGCGGCGCCTTGAGCTCGCTGTCGGCCAGCTCCACATCGATGCGGGCCAGCGTGGCCTGAAGCGCGCGCACGTTCGCCTCGGCACTGGTCACCTGCGTGCGCGATGCCCCAATGCCCGCCTGCGCGGCCTTGGCCTGGGCCTTGGCTGCGGTCACGGCGGCCTGCTGGCTGCGCACCTTGGCGCGGTCGTCGTCGAGCAACTGGCTGGAGAAAAAGCCTTCGCGCGCCAGCTGTTCTGAGCGCGGCAGGCGGCGGCGGGCGGTGTCGAGGTCGCTCTCGCGCTGGGCCACCACGGCCAGGGCAGCCTGGTAGTCGCTCTCGCGCTGCGCCACCTGCACCTGGGCGCTGCCGATGGCCAGTTGCGCCTGCTGCAGCCGGGCCACGGCTTCTTCGCGCTGGGCCTGCAGGCCGTCGATCTGCATCCGGGCCAGAGGCTGCCCCGCCTTCACAAAATCGCCCTCGGCCACCAAAACATCGAGCACACGCCCCGCCAGCTTGGTGGCCACGGCAATCTCGGTGGCCTCGATGCGGCCGTTGCCGCTCACAAAACCGGGGCCGGGCCCCTTGGCCTGCCAGGGTGCCCAGTGCAACAGCAGCCCTCCTCCCAGCAGCACCACGGCCAGGGCCGCCGCTGTCTTCCAATGCTTGCTCATGGTCCATCCTTGCGGGCACCTGGGCCCATCGGGGGATGGTAGCTTTGCACTCCACGTTGCCCCAAGCTGCAGCACGCCCTCTCTTGACCTGCATCAATCGTCCCCCCAACATCCGGCCTGCACCGGCCGCGCGTGGCTCTCACAACCGAAACCCATGACCGCCTTCACCCCCCCGCCCCTTTCCGACACCCTTGCCTGGTTGCTGGGCCGTCCTGTCAGCGCCGAAGACGGGCCGACGGAAGATGAACTGGCTGCCGCAAGCCATCGCCTGGGGTGCAAGGTGCCCCCTGCCCTGCACGCTTACTACGCCGCCGTGGGCAGGCGTGCCGATTTGATGGCCGGTTTTCAGCGGTTTGCGCCGCTGCAGGATTTGGAGTGCCTGGGCGACAAGCTGCTGTTTCTGGAAGAAAACCAGGCCGTGTGCTGGTGGGCCACCGATGCGCAGCAGCGGGTATGGCAAACCACCGACCTGGACGCCCCCGACTGGCACGAGGAAGACCTGGGCCTGGATGCGTTTTTGCACACCATCGCCTACTACCAGATGGCCCAGGGTGGCTACCCGTTCTGCGGCATGCGCGCGTGCCATGGGTTCTCAACGCAGGGGGGCCTGGCAGCGCTGCTGCACGCCATGCAGGCGCAGGCCGTGGTGGATGTAGCGGGGCTGCGCATCTTCACCGTGGGGCCGCAGGCGCTGGTGTGGTACCTGCATGCCGAGGGGGAGCTTGCAGAGCCGGGCTTGTTCCTGAGCGCCCTGGACGCCGATCGCTTTGAGGCGCTGTGCGCCCAGTGGGACTTTGACGATCTGGGCTGATCTGACAATCAGAAAATGTTAAGAAAAATGGCTCCAGCGCTTATTGAACAAGCGCTAATAGCTACATTATTTATAGCAAACAATCTCAGTCAGGGTTCCGCGGCCCACACCGCACGCGTTGCACCAGCCCTCCACTCAGCCCCGCACATCAAACGCCGACAGGTGATTGGCCAAGTGCATGGCGTGCGCCTGCTCGTACTGCGCGCGGCTCAATGCCCCGTAGGCAAAGTGCGGCTGCAGCGGCCCGGCATGGGCGGCAAAGTCCTGCACGGCCTTGCGCAGCCGGGCCAGGGCCGCTGACGCGTCGGGCGTGGACGCATCCAGCGCGGGCGCGCCGGGAATGGGTTCTGCCAGGTTGTGGCTCATGCGGCCGCGCAGGGCAAACACGTTGAAAGCTGCTGCACCCAGCGTGTTCTGGAACAGCGCCGACTTGGGGGCCGGAAAACCCTGCAGCGAGAACTCGATGCTCTGTGCGCAGTGCTCCAGCGTTTGGGACCAGTTCCAGGCCGTGGCGGGCGCAAGCGGCTGGACCTCGGCGCCCGCAAGGCGCTCTACCTCTTGCATGGCCTCGCGCAGGTTGCCAAAGACCAGTTGCCGGTCATTGCCGGGCCGGTAAAGCAGGTAACCCGCCCCGGCGGCCGCTGCCCCTCCCAGGACGGCCAGCCCCGTGCCCGATTTCAGGAACGCCCTGCGCGGTGCAGCGGGTGTGGAGGGCGACGCATCGGACGCGGCGCCCGGGTTGCTGACGTTGGGATTCACTGCCATGGGGTTGTGGTCTGGTGTGGGTGGGCCGAAGGGGTATCCGCCATTTTGCGGCAGGCGAATACTGCGGCAGCACCACGAAGGTCGGGCAGCCGACACAGGCAGCGTTTCGCGTTTCCCGGCTGCCGGGCGGGTGGGCAACGCCAGAAACCACGGCTGGTTGCGCCCGCACGGGGCGCCGCCGCACCGCACCCGGTGCATGGGGCGGTTCAGGCAGCGGTCGCCACCGGGGCTGCCGGGGCACCGCCAGGCTGTTCCGACACCTCCACCCGATTGCGGCCACGTTCCTTGGCCAGGTACATGGCCTCGTCGGCCCTCTTCAGCGCAGCACCGGCCGAGTCGGCATGGGCGCACAGCGTGACGCCCACGCTCACGGTCAGGGGGATGGGCCGCTGGCCAGTGACCGCAGGCTGGGTTTCGACCAGCGCGCGCAGGCGTTCGGCCACTGCCAGGGCGCCGCCAGCGCTCGCATTGGGCAGGAAGATGGCGAACTCCTCGCCCCCCAGGCGCCCCATCACATCTTCCTTGCGCAGGCAGCGGTGGGCCAGCATCACAAAATGGCGCAGCACATCGTCACCCGCCCCGTGGCCCCAGGTGTCGTTGATGTTCTTGAAGTGGTCGAGGTCCATCACCAGCACGGGCACATCCGTCTTGGTGCGCTGGGCAGCACTGATGGCCTTGTCCAGCAGCGTGAGAAACGCACGGCGGTTGAACACGTTGGTCAACGGATCCACCTCGGCCAGGTGCCGCAGCTCGCTGGTGATGAACTCGTTGGCCAGGATCAGCGCGCCAAAGCCCAGCAGCACCACCGCCACAATGGACTCCAGCACCACAAACTGCGAGACCCGCGACGCGAGCGAGGCATCCGGCAGGCCCCCGGGCGCCACCGCGCCCAGCTTGAACAAGACGGGCCGCAGCAGCAAGAACAGCCCGTGCAGGCCCACGACCATTGCAAACAGGTAGCGCGCGGGCACGCGGCGCGCACCACCGTCGGCCAGGGTGTGTGCCGTGAGCAAGAAGCAGACGCCCGCGCCCAGGCCCGCAAACACAAACCGCATGCCCAGGTGGGGCTGTACCACGGTGAAATACACCGACGAGGCCACTACCACCCCGATGCCCACAACGGCATAGATGTGCGAAAACGGCCGACGCCCCATGTACATGCGGCTCGCCATCAGGCACAGGTAGGCGGCCAGCGACACCGAGCTCTGCGAGATCACCACCGCCACCACCTGGGGAACCCAGTCCCGCACCAGCAGGCTGACGCTGAACACAGACCCCAGCAGGAATGACAGCACCCACAGGCGCAGGCCGGGGATGTTCTTGTTGAACGACCACACGGCATACAGCACCGTGGTGACCAGCGCGGTCAGAAGCGCTGCGAGGAGGATGAGTGTGGGGCTGTGCACTGGAAGGACGGGCTGACGGGCGGCTGGAATGTTAACCGGGCCGCCGCAAGGCACGGTCCTGCCCGGCGAGGCTGCTTGACCTGTGTAAAGCTGCCGCCTGGCGCAAATGCCGCAAATGGAGCAGACCGGTGCAGCAATCCAGCGGCATCGACGGCAGACAAGGGCCAGAAACCCGCCCCCGGCAACGGGCGCGCAACGCTGTAATCACCATGCGCCGCGTCCCCAGTGGCGGCTACCCCACCACATTGCACTCCCGGCGCAGCAGCGCCAGGGCATCGTGCATCTGGTAGTCCATGTCGCTGAGCAAGGTCTTTTCCGCGTCCTGCACAAAGCTGTTCCACAGCGCGGTGTAGTCCTGCTGGTGCACGCCGGGCGCGTGGGTGCGGATGAATTCGGTGGCCAGTGCGGGCTGCAGGCCGGACTTGCGCGCCTTGCGCACCAGGCTGGCGGCGGTCTTTTCGGTCAGCAGGGTTTTCTTGGGCACGCCCGCAGCCAGGCACAGGAACAGCGTGAGCAGCGAATGCTCGTCGTCATTGCCCTGCACCGTTTTCGTCCAGGTCTTGCTGGCGGGCAGCGGGGGTTCTCCACCCTCTTCCAGCGCATCCAGGCTGCGGTGGAAGTTGTCCACCTCGGCCAAGGGGTCGTCCAGCAAAAAGTAGCGCGCGCGGAAGGCGCCGGTGGGGCGCAGCAGAGTGCGCACGGGTGTGGCCACGTCGAGCAGCTTGGGCAGGTCGGTCAGCACACCGGCGCAATGCGCTTGCACCACCTCGCGCAGTTCGGCAGGCAAGCCGGGGGGCAGGCGCAGTTGTGCGGGGGGCGCCAGCTTCTTCTTGCGCTGTGCCAGCAGCACTTTTTCAAATGTGGCGGCGTTGGGCCATTCGCCGAGGTCCATGGCCTTGGGCGCCAGGGCCATCATGAGCAGGCCGGCGCGGACGACGGCTTCTGCGTCGGCGCCCGCAGCCTCCAGCTCGTCGGGGTCCAGATCAAACTGCTCGGCCAGCCACTGTGCCGCATGGATGGCCTGGGCCATTTGCGTGCGGCGTGCCAGCTCGGCCCGGTAGTCGGCATGGCTGCGCAGCGACCACACGGCCAGCAGCGGGGTTTCGGCATCGGCATAGCCGGCCATGCCAAAGTTGCTGCTCTCGGGCATGGCAATGAGGCGCTTGAGCATGTCCGAGCCGCCCTTGGAGCGCGACAGCAGCGAATGGTCGCGCAGCGAGATGGCGGCATCGTGCAGGTCGCCCCCGGTCGTGTCCAGCAGGTACAGGCTGATGAGGTTGACCATGCGGTCGCGCGCCTTCTCCAGCTCGGGGCGCAGAAACTCGCTGCCAAAGTAGCGCGCAATCTGCACCATGCCCTTGGGCGCGTCGGTGTTGATGGCCGCTAGTTTCTCGGCACCCAGCACGCCATGCTGAACACCATACGCCAGCGCCTTTTCAAAGAACGGGCGGGCGTCGTGGAGCTGAAGCGCGTTGGCGGCTGCAATCTCGTCAGTCGTTGAAGAAGGCGTGTTGGGCACAGTCATATCAGTATCTATCGCGCTTCGCAGTGCTCGTGGGCCTTGAAACTGGCACGCTCCAGGCCAGAACCGCCGCGCAAGGGCCGCCACGCCGCGCTGGCGGAGCCCCCCTTCCCGAATTGCGCAGCAATTTGAGAGAAGGGGCTGAGGGCCGCGGCTCCAAGCCTGCATGCGCAGGCTTGGACGTGCCCGAAGAGCCGCAGCCTCTGGCGGTGGCACCGAGGCGCGAAGCGCCACAGGGGGTTGTCATCTAAATCGCGGATTCTTCGTCAGAGGTGCGGGCTGCCGGCGTGGCCTTGCCGCGATCGGTTTCACTGGTCTCGAACTTGCCATCGTCTTCCTCGGCGGGCTCATCACCCTCTTCCAGGCCCAGGTCAAAGGCGCGGGCCTTGGCGCGCAGCACCAGCAGCGTTTCGATGAACAGGTCGCGGCACTCGTAGCGCAGCAGCCAGGCCATCTGCATCCAGTCGCGGTCGGCGACCTCGTCCAGGTCGATGCGGGGCTGCACATAGCCAGAGGCCAGCAGTTCGTCGTCGGTCAGCGTCACGCCGTAGTCTTCGACTGCGTCAAATGTTCCGGTGCGGGCAAAGGCTTCGATGCGGCTCCACTTTTCGGCAAAGTAGTTGGCCAGTGCCTCGGCGCCGCCTTCCAGGTTGCCGATGGCAGTGAGGAACTCCACCGGGTCGGCGTCGTCGCGAAAGATGACGGCGTTGACCATGTTGCGCAGGTGGGTGTGCGTGAGGTCCTTGTATTGCTTCTCCAGCACCATGGCCCGGGCAAATTGTTCCGGCGTGACCAGCAGGTTGACCACCGAAGCCTTGGAGTCGTCGTACTCGCGCATCACGGCCAGGATGTCCTTGGGCGCCAGCTGGTCCAGCACCACCATGAGCGCGCCATCACCATCGGTATCGGCCAGTTCGGCCAGCGCCGATTCAGCGCCCACGATGTCGCCCGCCGCGATGAGGCTGGTGGTTTTGGTGATGAGTGCGAGATGGGTGTTGTTGCTCATGCGAAATTCCTTTTCATTGGTCCGTTGCGCCAAGCGCGCCGCGCTGGCCTATGGAGCTGGCGCGCCCCAAGCCAGCGGTCGCCGCGCAAGGGCCGCCCCGCCGCGCTGGCGGCGTCCCCCTGGGGGGAAGGCGCGAAGCGACACAGGGGGGCATCATCCCCTGGGGCTAGTCCTTCCGGTCAAAGCCCACGTCCGACAGCCAGTTGGAACTGGCCTCTTCGCGGCTGCGGCTGTTCTTCGGATCCGCGGCGTCATCGGCGCTCAGCGCGTCGTAGTCGTCATCATGCTCTGCGGCGTCTTCACCGTCCTCCGCATCGCCGTCACCATCGCCATCGGCATGCGAGGCCGCCTGGGGCGCCAGACGGGCGTGCTGCTGCAGGTATTCCAGCCCGGCAGCCACGGCCATGAAGCGGGCGCCCTGCGGTTCGCGCAGCACGGTCTGCGCCAGGCTGGTGGCCCAGGGCTCCAGCGTGATGGCATGCGTGAGGCTGTGCCAGTCGGGCAATTCGTCCACCGGCAAACCCAGCAGGTGTTCCACCGCGGCAGGTTTGGAGAACCGAAAGCCGCGATGAAAGACCACCGCCACCATCTCGGGCGCCGGCTCCATCATCTGCACCAGAAAGGCAATCTCGTTGCGCTTTTCTGCCAACCGCTTGCGCAAGACGTCCTTGCCTTCGGAGTCGGACAGCAGGTCATCCAGCTCGGCCTGGTAGGCGGAGCGCAGGTCATAAAAGTAAGGGGAAAGTTTCACGGAGTGGGCGTCAAAATGCGCGTGGAATAGGCTTGCCAGATCTCTTGGGCGGTCTGCAGCGGGTCGTCCAGCAGGTTGCGGCGGCGGTTGTCGTCGTAGGCCTGCCGGGCGGTGTCGTCCGACAAAACCTCGTAGGCCTTCTGCACGGCCTGGAAGCGCTGCGCGGCGTCTGGGGCGTCGTTGCGGTCCGGGTGATAGAACGACGCCTTCTGCCGGAAGGCCTTCTTGATGTCGGCCAGCGATGCGTTGGCCGCCAGCCCAAGGGCGGCGTAGTGGTCTGCGGTCATGGAAGATTGGATGGAGCGGGGACGGGGCGGAACCGGCACTGCGCGCGGAACCAGCAAATCACCGCCATCAGCCGCCCAGGCTCACAAAAACGTTCTGCACGTCGTCGTTGGAATCGATGGCAGCCAGGAAGTTCTCCACCTCTTCGAGCTGTTCGGCCGTCAGGTTGGCGGGGTTCACGGGGTTCTTGGGCTTGTAGCCCAGCTTGACCGACAGCACATTGAAACCATGGGCGGGCAGCGCACGGCTCACCAAGTCAAGGTCGGTGGGGTCGGTCCAGAAGGTGGTGGTGCCTTCTTCGTCGCCCGCTTCAAAGTCTTGTGCACCTGCCTCGATGGCGGCCAGCTCGGGGTCTGCGCCGGGTGTGGCGGGTTCGGCCTCGATCATGCCGACATGGTTGAAGTCCCAGGCCACCGAGCCGGATGTGCCCAGTTGCCCCTTGCGGAACAGCACGCGCATTTCGGGTGCCGTGCGGTTGACGTTGTCGGTCAGGCATTCGACCATCACGGCGACCTGGTGGGGCGCAAAGCCTTCGTAGATCACACGTTCGTAGTTGACGGCGTCAGCGCCCGTGCCGGAGCCCTTCTTGATGGCGCGCTCCAGCGTGTCCTTGGGCATCGAGGCCTTGCGGGCCTGCTCCACCACCAGGCGCAGGCGGGAGTTGCCGGCCGGGTCAGCGCCGCCGCGTGCGGCCACGGTGATTTCCTTGACCAGCTTGCCAAACAGCTTGCCCTTGGCATCCGCCACCTGTGCCTTGCCTTTTGCTTTCCACTGCGCGCCCATGGTGATGTCTTTCTTGGAGTTGTGGCGCGCCAGGGCGCCTGTCGATAGGTATATGGGGAGGCCCATCCAGGCACCGAAAGCCCCGAAAAAGGCCTTTGCACAGGTTTGAACCGAACCCTATAGGGTACCACTGACCGAGCCGTTGCCCTGCCGCCACGTTCAAGCCAGCGCCAGACCTGGGGGCGGGTAACCTCGCCACCATGCATGCACTCCGCTCCTCCATCCTTCAGGATCACTGATGCTCAACACCTTGTGGCTGGGCTTTTTCCTGACCGCTGCCGTGGCAGCCCTGGCGCAATGGCTGGTGGGCGGCAATGCGCAGATCTTTGCCGCCATGGTCGAGGCGCTGTTTGCCATGGCCAAGCTGTCGGTCGAGGTGATGGTGCTGTTGTTTGGCACGCTCACGCTCTGGCTGGGTTTCTTGCGCATTGCCGAGAAGGCGGGCATCGTGGACGCACTGGCGCGCTGGCTGGCGCCGCTGTTTCGGCGGCTGATGCCCGGGGTTCCCAGCGGCCACCCGGCCCTGGGCCTCATGACGCTGAACTTTGCGGCCAACGCCCTGGGACTGGACAACGCAGCCACCCCCATGGGCTTGAAGGCGATGAAAGCCCTGCAGGAGCTGAACCCAGAGCCCGACACCGCCACCAACGCGCAGATCCTGTTCCTGGTGCTCAACGCCTCCTCGCTCACGCTGCTGCCGGTGACGATCTTCATGTACCGCATGCAGCAGGGCGCACCCGACCCTACCCTGGTGTTCCTGCCGATCCTGCTGGCCACATCGGCTTCCACGCTGGTGGGGCTGCTCAGCGTGGCGGTGGTGCAGCGCCTGCCTTTGTGGAGCCCCGTGGTGCTGGCCTATCTGCTGCCTGTGGCCCTGGTGCTGGGCGGCTTCATGGCGCTGCTGACCACCTTGAGCGCCACCGCGCTGGCCCAGTTGTCGTCCTTGCTGGGCAACCTCACGCTGTTTGCGCTGATCGTGCTGTTTGTGGCCATCGGCGCGTGGCGCAAGGTGGCCGTGTACGAAGCGTTCATCGAAGGCGCGCGCGAAGGCTTCGATGTGGCCAAGGGCCTGCTGCCTTACCTGGTGGCCATGCTGTGTGCAGTGGGAGTGTTTCGCGCATCGGGGGCGCTGGGTTATGTGTTGGACGGCATCCGCTGGTGCGTGCAGATGCTGGGCGCGGACACCCGGTTCGTCGATGCGTTGCCCACCGCGCTGGTCAAACCGTTTTCCGGCAGCGCCGCGCGCGCCATGCTCATCGAGACCATGCAGACCCAGGGGGTGGACAGCTTCGCCGCGCTGGCAGCGGCCACCATCCAGGGCAGCACCGAAACCACCTTCTACGTGCTGGCGGTGTACTTCGGCGCGGTGGGCATCCAGCGCACACGGCACACCGTCAGTTGCGCCCTGCTGGCCGAACTGGCCGGTGTGGTGGCGGCCATTGCAGTGTGTTACCAGTTCTTCGGATAGAACGCAGAGAGAATATTATTGAAAAAGGCACTATCGCCTGTCCAGTAAAAATTCATAGCTATTATTAATATAGCAATTGTATTTCCAGCCCGCAGGGATCATCCCAGCGCCGTATCCAGCAGCATCATGATCACAAAGCCCAGCATGAGGCCGCCTGTGGCCCAGGCCTCATGTCCTTTGCGGTGGGATTCGGGAATGATCTCGTGGCTGATCACGAACAACATGGCGCCCGCCGCAAAACCCAGTCCCCAGGGCAACAGGCTCGCGCTGTAGCCAACCACGGCCGCACCCAGCACCGCGCCCACGGGCTCGACCAGGCCCGACGCCATGCCCAGCCCCACGGCCAAGGCCCGCCGGTAACCCGCCGCCAGCAGAGCCACCGCCACCACCAGGCCTTCCGGCACATCCTGAATGGCAATGCCCGTGGCGAGGGCACTGGCGCGCAAGTTGTCGCCGCCCGCATAAGCCACACCAATGGCGAGCCCTTCCGGCAGGTTGTGCAGGCCGATCGCAAACACAAAAAGCCATGTCCGCCGCAAGGTGCGCGCGGTGTGTCCACCTTCCACGCCTTTGATGAAATGCTCGTGCGGCAGCCAACGCTCCATCAGCAGCAGCACCAGCGCCCCGAGCAAAATGGAGGCGCCCACGGCGCCACCCGCAGCCCAGGGCCCCGCTCCGGCAGCCCGCGCGGCGGCGATGCCTGGAATGATCAGGGAGAACGCACACGCGGCCAGCATGACGCCCGCACCAAAGCCAAACAGCGCATCCTGCGTGCGCTCAGGCAGCCGCTGCGACAGCAGCACCGGCAGCGTACCGAGGGCCGTGGCCAGCGCAGCCGCTATGCCACCCAGCAGTGCGGCAAAAACCAGGGGTTGTCCCGCTATCCACTGCCACACTTGCGCGGTGGCAACCACCAGCCCCGCAAGCACGATGGCCAGCCCCACCCACTGCCGACCCTGAAGATGGGGAATCCCTTGGCGCCGGGATACCAGCGCCCGCGACCCAGGCACGTCGTCGGTAGAGCTGGAGGGAGGGAAAGGGTGCATGACGGGCTCCGGTAGAGCCTTTTGCGGTGAACGAAGGTAGCGTACTCAGGCAATCAAATGATAACAATTCTCATTTAAAACCACCACCCCGCTTTTGCCTGTGTCGCCCAGCCCACAGTCCGTCACCCCGGCGAAACCACTGGCCCCTTCCTGAGGCAACACAGCGCCCATTGGTGGTTTCCACCATGCGGGTTGCAGGTCTGGTACCTATGCTCGGCAACATCGGCATACCGGCGGCTTCACGATGGTGCCCCGGTCCTGCCTCCCCTTGTGGCTCCCACAAGTTCCCGGAAAGCGCCCTTCGTTCCATCCCATGACATTGCCCCCCGATCCGATGGCGCCACACGACCCGCAAGAGCGCAGGCACTCAGACGCCCTGCTCCAGCTGTGCAAACGCCTGGAACGCGCCTGGACCCTGTCCGATGTGCTCGACGCCGTGAAACCCATGGGGGAAAGCGTTTTTGACTACCGCCATGTCTGGCTGGCACTGATCGATGACGCTTCGGGGATGCTGGACTTCCTGACCCACACCAGCGGCGGCGAGGAGAGCGCCCTGAGCCGCCAGTTGCAGACCATGAAGATCCCCGTGAAGGGAGATGCGCTGCTCGAGGAAATCATGCAGGCCACGCACGTCGTGGTGGTGGAAGACGCCCGCACCGACCCACGCACCAACAAGGCCGTTGTCGCCGTGCTGCACAACCGCACCATCGTCAATGTGCCGCTGATCATGGCCAACCAGCGCCTGGGCGCACTGGGCATGGGCACCTATGGCGACGAGGAAGGCGTGCGCCCCCCCAAGCCCTGGCAGATTGCGCTGATGCAGGCCACCGCCGGGCATCTGGCCGTGGCACTGGACCGGGTGCGCTTCATGACCGCGCAGCGCGAAGCCGAAGAGGCTCTGCTGCAGGAGAAGGAACGCCTGCAGGTCACCCTGCACTCGATCAGCGACGCCGTGGTCACCACCGACGCTGCAGGGCTGGTGCAGTACCTCAACCCCGCCGCCCAGGCGCTGACGGGGTGGTCGCTGGCCGCAGCCTGCGGGCGCAGGCACCAGGAGGTCCTGGGCTTGGCCATCGAAGCCGGCGCTGACACTGCGCTCGACCTGGTGGGCCGCGCGCTCGCACAAGGTAGCACCCAGTTGCATGGCAAGCTGCGGTCCACGCCCCAGGCGGGTGCGCCCCTGCTGATGGACCTGTCGGCCTCGCCGCTGCTGCGCCCGGGCGGGCATGCCGATGGCGTGGTGCTGGTGTTTCGCGATGTGACCGAAGCCAGCCGGCTGAGCCGTGAAATGGAGTTCCAGGCCATGCACGACACGCTCACGAGCCTGGGCAACCGCCGTGCATTCGAACACCTGCTGGCCCAGGCCTTCGCCGCCACGCGCGACGCCACGGCCCACCACTGCGTGTGCTACCTCGATCTCGACAACTTCAAGGTGATCAACGACACCTGCGGCCATGCCGCAGGCGACGAGCTGCTGCGGCAGGTGGCGCGCCTGTTCCTGGCCCACCTGCAGCCCCAGGACCTGCTGTGCCGATTGGGGGGCGACGAGTTCGGCATCCTGCTGTGGCAACAGGATCTGCAGCAGGCCCTGCAGTTGGCCGAGCGCATGCAGCAGGGCCTGGCCGCTTTCCGTTTTTGTTGGCGCGACCATGTGTTCAGCGTGAGTGTCAGCATTGGGGCGGTGATGCTCGACGCCGCCACCGAAAGCGTGGGCGCCTTGCTGCAGGCGGCAGACAGCGCGTGCTACGTGGCCAAGGATGGGGGCCGCAACCGCATCCATGTCTATGCCGAGAACGACCCTGCCCTGGCGCAGCGCTATGGCGTCATGGAATGGGTCAGCCGCATAGAGCATGCGCTGCAGCACGACCGGTTTGAGCTGTTTGGCCAGCCCATCACCCGCCTGGGCCCGGCACATGGCAGCCAGCCCCATGGCCTGCATTGCGAGATCCTGCTGCGCATGCGCACCGCCGACGGCCAACTGGTCTCGCCGGGCGAATTCATGCCCGCCGTGGAGCGCTACCACCTGGCGGCCCGGGTGGACCGATGGGTCATCAAGAACGCCCTGGCCTGGATGGCAGAGCACCAGGATCGCGTGGAGCTGTGCTGCATCAACCTGTCAGGCCAGTCCGTGGGCGATGCCGCTTTTTTGAGCCAGGTGCTGCAGGCCATGGACCAGACCCCGGTGCGCTGCGACCGCCTGTGTTTCGAGATCACCGAAACCGCTGCCATGGGCGACCTGGCAGCGGCTAACCGCTTCTTCCAGGCCCTGCGCGCGCGGGGCTGCCAGTTCGCGCTCGACGACTTTGGCAGCGGACTGTCGTCGTACGCCTACCTGCGCGAGCTGGCGGTGGACACGCTCAAGATCGACGGCCAGTTTGTGAAGAACATGGCCGACGACCCCGTGAGCTTTGCCATGGTGAAGTCCATCCACGAGATCGGCTGCCTGATGGGCAAGAAAACCGTGGCGGAGTTTGCCGAAAGCCAGGCCATCGTGGACCTGCTGACCGGCCTGGGTGTGCACTTTGCCCAGGGATACGCCCTGGGCCGCCCCGCCCCGATCGACGAATTGCTGCTGGAAGCCGTGGCGCACTGAGAACCTTGCCGCGCCGCACGGCTGCGCAAACCCGGTGTTTCAACCCCGCGGTGCCGAGGGCGATGCAGGCGCCGCAGGGGCAGCCACCAGCTCCCACTCTGCCAGCTGTTCGTTGGTCGCAATCAGCCGCCCCACCAGCAGCTTGATGAACGCCTTGTCAAAACACGACTGCAGGTCTTCAGACGCCCCGCGCAGCGCCGGGTTGCGGACCTTGAGCACCAGCACCTCCGTCTCGGCCACGGCGGTGGCGGTGCGAAGCCTGTTGTCGGGGCGCAGGTAGGTCATTTCACCCAGGGTGACGCCCACGCCCAGCGTGCTGAGGTTCCAGCCCTGGCGGCTCACGGCCACCTGGCCCTCGATCAGGATGCAGAACGAATCGCCCGGCGTGTTTTCGCGCATCAGCACCGTGCCCGCCCCAAGCCTGCGCCAGTTGCCCAGGCGCATCAGCTCCCACAGGGCCACGTCGTGAAAGTCGGCAAAAAAAGGCAGCGCACGCAAGCGCGCAAAACGCTCGGCCTCGGTGTCCTGTGACCGCTGGCGCGGCAGGCCCTGGTGTGCAGTCAGCAGCGCCTGCGCAAAATCGTCCCAGGTCTCAAAACGGTCTGAGGGCTGCTTGGCCAGGGCGCGCAACAGCACGGCGTCCACATGGGCTGGCAGCGATGCACGCAGCAGGCTCGGCGGCGTGGGTGCCTCGTTGCTGATCTTGTAGAGCGTGGCAAAGTCGGTGTCGCCGTCAAACGGGCGGCGGCCCGTGAGTAGCTCGTACACCACGACGGCCAGAGAAAACATGTCGCTGTGGTGGGTGAGGTCCTGTTCACGCACCTGTTCGGGCGACATGTACGACGGCGAGCCCACCAGGCCCGACAGCTGTGTGGCATCGCTGCGCAGCGACAGCGCCGCACCAAAATCCGTCAGCTTGATGTCGCCATCCTGCGCCAGCATGAGGTTGGCGGGCTTGATGTCGCGGTGCACCAGGCCTTCGCGGCAGGCGTACTCCAGCGCGTTGCAGCACTTGAAGGCAATGTCCAGCACCTGCGGCACGGGCAGCAATGTATCGGGCGTGGCATAGGCCGACAGGGGCTGTCCGTCCACGTACTCCAGCACGAGGTAGGGTGGCAGCGCCTCCTCGTCCGCATCGAGCAGGCGCACGATGTTGGGGTGGCGCAGGCGGCCCGAAAGCGCGGCCTCGTTGCGCAGCAGCTTGCGGTAGCGCTCAGCCTGCTCGGGTACTTTCAGCAGGTGGGCATGCGTCTGCTTGATGGCCACCTTGCGGCCCCGAAAGCCGTCGAGCCCCAGGAACACGATGCCGCTGGCACCCCGGCCCAGTTCGCGCTCGATACGGTACTTGCCAATGCTGGCTGGGGGTGCCGAGGTTGCTGTGGCCATGTGTGGGGCTCCTGGGAAGGTCTTTGGCGGGTCAGCCCCCCGCAAGGGCCTGCTCAAAGTCGGCGAGCAGGTCTTCAGAGTCTTCCAGGCCCACGGACACACGGATCATGCTGTCGGCAATATCCATGGTGGCTCGCACGGCGGGGCCAGCTTCCCAGAAAATCGTGTGGGCCACAGGGATGATGAGCGTGCGCGTGTCTGCCAGGCCCGTGGCCTTGATCGGCAGCTGCAGCCGGTTGCACACGGGCAGGCACTGGTCGGGGTCGCGCAGCTCGAACGACAGCAGCCACGAACCGGCCTTGAGGTGCTTTTTGGCAAAGGCATGCTGGGGGTGCGAGGGCAGCATGGGATAGAGCACGCGGGAGACTGCAGGGTGCTGCTCCAGCAACTGCGCCAGAGCCAGGGCCGTGGCACTGGTGCGGTCCATGCGCAGCGACAGGGTTTCAGCACCCAGCGCGATCTGGTGCGCGGCGTGGGATGACAGCGTGCCACCCATGTCGCGCAGGCCCTTCTTGCGCAGTTGCTGCAGGCCCCAGCCCTTGGCGTCGCCCTTGCGGTAGGGCGCAAAGATGTTGGGGTACGTGCTCCAGTCGAACAGACCGGAGTCTGTTACGGCGCCGCCCAGCGCCGCGCCCTGCCCGCCAATGCTCTTGGTGAGCGAGTTGAGCACCAGCCCCGCGCCCACCGTGGACGCACGGAACAGATAGGGCGACGCCACGGTGTTGTCCACCACGTACAGCACGCCGCGCTCACGGCAGACGGTGCCCACGCCTTCCAGGTCGGGGATCTGCGTGCCGGGGTTGGCGATGGTCTCGACAAACACCATGCGGGTGTTGGGCCGCACCGCAGCGGCCACGTTGGCGGCGTCGGTCACGTCCACCAGGGTCACTTCAACGCCCAGGTCAGCCAGCGTGCCGAACACGCTGTTGGTGTTGCCAAACACGAACTGGCTGGCCACCAGATGGTCGCCCGCCTTCAGCAGCGTGAGAAAGATGGCGCAGATGCCCGCCATGCCGGTGGCGAACACGATGGTGCCCTGCCCTTTTTCCATCTGCGTGATCTTGGCCTCCAGCGCCGCCGTGGTGGGCGTGCCCTGCCGCGCATAGTTGAAGCCGCCTTTGGCCGTGCCCTGGAACACGGCGATCAGGTCCTCGACCTTGTCGTAGCCGTACTGGACGGACGTATGGATCGGCTTGTGGATGGCCCCATGCTCGGCGCCGCCCTGGCGGTCTGCGTGCAGGATCTGGGTGGTGAAACGTTGGTTCTGCGGTGTCGTCATAAAAATCTGCGGCTGTTTTTACTGGTCTGCGTGCAAGGCATGGCGATGAATACTGGCGCGTCCCAATACCAGCGCACCCGTGGAACTGGCTCCGCCAGGCCACCGGGTGCGTCCCCCTCAGGGGGGAAGGCGCGCAGCGCCTCAGGGAGGTCAGCGCTCCGGCGCGATGTGCTCAGCGTAATCGTACAAGGCGCCCAGGATGTCCTGCGCGCGGTCATCGGCAGTTTCCGACATTTCATCGATCTCGGTGAAGAGTTGCTCGACCGTGCGCGCCCCGCCCTCGCCATCGAACAGGCAGGCTGCGCGGTGCGCCTCCCAGCGCTCTGCATCTTCGGGCGACAGCGTTTGCGGAAAGTTGCGCGCCCGGTAGCGCCAGAGCAGCTCTGCGAGGCGCGGGTCATCAAAATTCGCCCGGGCCTTGGCCAGCTTGTCGCCGCCCAGGGTGCGCAGGTCGTTCAGCAAACGCCGGTCGTTGTTGCCCACAAAACCGCCATACAGATCCTGGTCCACATCCGGTGCAGGTTCTTGCGGGCGGGCAAACACGGCGGGCCAGATGCCACTCATGTCGGGCAACGCGTGCGCCACCTCGGCGTGCTGGGCGGCCTGCGCCAGGTCGATGCCCCAGCGCTGCGCCAGCGCGGGCGTGAGCGTGTTCACATTGCCCACCACCATGGGTGACTTGTTCAGGTGGATGGTCTTGACCGGCAGACGTGTCACGCCCTCGGGCAACGCATCGGCCTTGCTGAACATGCGCAGGCGGATCTCGTCGGGGCCCATGGTGGCAAGGGGTGCGGGGTCATGGGCCAGGTCCCAGGCGATGAGTTCATTCTTGTTCGTGGGGTGGCTGGCCAGCGGCCACATGACAGCCAGGCAACCTCGTTCGGCAGGGAACATGCCGGACACATGCAGGAACGGTCGTGCCGTGATGGCGGTGGCAGGCAGGCGCAGTTCAGCCGCCACACGGTCCTTCTTGTGCAGGCTGAGTGCAAAGTCAAACAGTTTGGTGTTGTGCTGGCGAATGAGCCGTGCCAGCGCAATGGTGGCGCGCACATCCGACAGCGCATCGTGCGCCGCCTCGTGCAGCAGGCCGTTGGCTTTGGACAGATGCTCCAGCTTGAAGCTGGGCGAGCCGTCTTCTTTTTTGGGCCAGGTGATGCCGTCGGGCCGCAGCGCGTAGGTCATGCGCACCACGTCCAGCAGGTCCCAGCGCCCACACTGGTTCTGCCACTCGCGCGCATAGGGGTCAATGAGATTGCGCCAGAACATGAAGCGCGTGATCTCGTCATCGAACCGGATGGTGTTGTAGCCCACACCGATGGTGCCAGGCTGGGCAAATTCAGCTTCGATGCGCGCAGCGAACTGGTGCTCGGGCACCCCCCTCTCCAGGCAGAGCTGCGGCGTGATGCCGGTGATCAGGCACGAGACGGGATCAGGCAGGTAGTCGTTGGCGGGCTGGCAATAGAACATCAGCGGCTCGCCGATCTCATTGAGCTCAGCGTCGGTCCGGATGGCCGCGAACTGCGCAGGCCGGTCACGGCGCGTGTTGGCACCAAAGGTTTCGTAGTCGTGCCAGAGGAAGGTATGGGAGGCCATGGTCGGTGGGCAAACAGGGGCGGGACAAGGGCAAGGCAAGGAAGACATCGAACTGTAACCTGATTCGCAGGCATTTTTGGCCCCTAGCGCATACTGTTAAAGCGCTAGCAGCTATTGATTTTATAGCAAATGCACATTACCACCCTGGCAGCCCTTTCACGCAGTGATACACCTGCGGCAGGGCTCGGGCACCGCCGCGCAGGACAATGGCGCATGCAACGTACCCCTCCAGAAGATTCCTCGGTCCCACGGCCCTCCCCTTCCCTGGCGTTCTCGCTCCCGCTGGTAGCGTGGGTGGCGGCTTTGGCCCTGGCGGGCTGCGCCTCAGCCCCACCGCCCACCCCTCGCCCGGAAGCGGTAAAAGCACCCTTGCCACCCACCGCGCCACCTGCAACGGCTGGTGCACCGAGCCTGGATGCGCCCGCATCCACGGGCGGCCCAGTCATGGGCGTGGACCATGTTGCGGGTTTTGCTGCATGGCGCGACGCATTTTCGGCGCAGGCCTTGCAGGCAGGTATCCAGCCTCGCACGGTGCGCGATGTGCTGGGTCGGGCGCAATGGCAACCGCGCGTGGTGGAGCTTGACCGGGCCCAGCCCGAATTCACGCGCGCACCCTGGACCTACCTTGACAGCGCGGTCTCGCCACAGCGCATTGCCCAGGGGCAGGCCAAGCTGGCCGAGCACAGCGCCACGCTGGAGGCCGCGGCCGCCCGCTATGGCGTGCCGACCACCGTGGTCACCGCCATCTGGGGCATGGAGAGCAACTACGGCAGCAACTTCGGGACATTCCGCACCGTGGACGCACTGTCCACGCTGGCCTATGAAGGCCGCCGCCGTACCTGGGCGCAGACCGAACTGCTTGCCGCGCTGCGCATCGTGGACCAGGGCGACATCGCAGCGGACCGCATGCTCGGCTCCTGGGCGGGCGCCATGGGGCACACGCAGTTCCTGCCCTCGGTGTTTCTGGCCTACGCCGTGGATGCCGATGGCGACGGCCACCGCGACATCTGGGGCAGTGTCCCCGATGTGGCGGCATCCACAGCCCACTTTCTGGCTCGGTCTGGCTGGCAAGCCCACGAAACCTGGGGCGCCGAAGTGCTACTGCCGCCCTCGTTTGACCATGCCCGGGCAGACCCGGGCACGCGCCAAACCACGGCGCAATGGGAAGCAGAAGGCGTGAAGGCCACCGACGGCCAAGCGCTGCCGACCCTGAGCGGGGCTTTCATCGTGAGCCCCGCAGGCGCACGCGGCCCGGCCTTCTTGGTGGGAGCCAACTTCCGGGCCATCCTGCGCTACAACAATTCGGTCAACTACGCGCTGGCCGTGGCACTGCTGTCACGCCAGATCGGCGGCGGCGGACCGGTGGTTGCCGCATGGCCCCGCGACCTCGCGCCCCTGTCGCGGCAGCAACTGCAGGAGCTGCAGGAGGCACTCAACCGCAAAGGGTTTGCGGCCGGCACCCCGGATGGCGTGATGGGCCCCGCCACCCGCGCAGGGCTGCGGGGCTATCAGCGCAGCATGGGCGTCGTGGCGGACGGCTATCCCACCGTGGAACTGCTGGAGCGGCTTACGGCGCCCGAATAAACAGCGCGACGGCCTCCCCAGCAGGCGGCCTTACGGCGTCACCAGCCCGTCCATGCGCACAACCTCAAAGTCACGGCCCAACACCTGCCGCAGCTCGGATTTCAGGCGGTCGTTGTTCCAGCGCTCATCCGGCGCCCCGCTCAGGTACCAGTTGGAGCCGTTGTCGGCCACCATCATCCCGTGGGTCTTGAGGGCGGTGAGGATGGCGCGTGTCTCGGCAGAGAAACCTGCCGGGATCGCATAGCCCGCCTTCAGGCGCACGCGCATGCCCATGGGAGGAAGGTTGAGGCTGGTATTGCTCGACGCCCAGTGGGTGGCGGGCGGCACGTAGGCGCGTCGGGTCTGGCTGACGGTGAAGCGCAGCGCGTGGCGGATGCCACCGGGGCCCAGCGAAGCCTCGTCATAGCGCACCAGGCCCGGGAAGATCGGCAGGCCCGCGGCGTCCGCGCTGGTCCATCGCGGCTGCGCGGTCGGGCGCACGTTGTTGTTGTCCAGGTGAAAAACGGCACCACCTGACGCACGCCAGCTGCCATCGGGCTGCGGGTAGCTGTTGCCGGTTTCATACAGGCGGTTGTTGTCGCGGTCGATCACGATCACGTGTCTGTCACCCGCGCTGGAAGGGCCGCCTTCGATAGGCGCGTTGGGCGGAATCGGGTACGGGCCTGCATCACTCTCGTCGCCGTAGTCGGTGAACTGCACAGCCACACGTGGCTGGGTACCCGCCACCACCACATAGGGAATACCGATGGGCGCGCCTTCCCACAGGCCCGCGCCGAAGTCCGGAAACAAGCCCCGGGTGAGGCCGATGCTGGCGATGAGGTTATCGGAGTTGGGGTCCACCGCGCGCATGGTGACGTCCGCGTTCCAGGCATTGTCGGCAGGGAACGGCAGTGCGCCATTCAGCGGTGCGCCCACGCCCAGGGTTGCGCCCCGCACATCACCATAGACATTGACCCCAGGGGCTGGTGCGGGTGCAGGCGCGGGTGCGCCTGGCGCTGGCGAAACGGGAGGCGCCGAAACCGGCGACGCGTCACCCTCTCCGCCTCCACCACAACCGGCCACCACCGCGCCCAAACTGGCGATGGCGATGCACCGGCTGATCGCGCCCAGACGCTGCGCGCGAAAGGCGGCACCCTGGACAATCGGGGCGGAGGGTGTCGGGGTGGGAATGGTCATGGGTTGTCTCCTGAATGAGCTCGCAGTATCCCGCCCCGACCCCCTCAGCCTGCTGCAGAACTGTACGAAAACGTTTCAAAGACCTTGGGACTGCGCACGGCGTCCGCACCCACCGATTCGCTGACGCGGCGGATCAATGCCTGTCCCTGCAGGTTTCGCAACCAAGCTGCAGATGCAGCATGACGGATGGCGAAACCGGTGCGCGACGCAGGGGCGAAAAAAAGCCAGCCATCGCAATGATGGCTGGCTTCGGGAAGGGGCCGTTGCGTGTTGCCAAAGCGCCAGCGGCGCCAATGCCCATCAGTCTGCCGTGGCTTCCTCAGGCTCGGCGGGCTCGGACTTCGCGGAGCGCTCCTTCTTGGCCAGCGGCTGGATATCCAGCAATACCTCGGAGGTTTCCACGCCCTTGTCGTCGGTCTTCAGCTCGATATCGACCGTCAGGCGTCCACCTTCCGTCAGGCGACCGAACAGCAACTCATCGGCCAGCGCACGGCGGATCGTGTCCTGGATCAGGCGTTGCATAGGGCGGGCACCCATCAGCGGATCGAAGCCCTTCTTGGCCAGGTGCTTGCGCAGCGTGTCGGTGAAGGTGACTTCCACCTTCTTCTCGGCCAGTTGCGTCTCCAGCTGCAGCAAGAACTTGTCCACCACGCGCAGGATGATCTGCTCATCCAGCGCCTTGAAGTTAACGATGGCATCCAGCCGGTTGCGGAACTCGGGCGTGAACAGGCGCTTGATGTCGCCCATCTCGTCGCCCGCCTGGCGCGGGTTGGTGAAGCCGATGGTCGCCTTGTTCATGGTCTCGGCGCCGGCGTTCGTCGTCATGATGATCAGGACGTTGCGGAAGTCGGCCTTGCGGCCGTTGTTGTCCGTCAGCGTGCCGTGGTCCATGACCTGCAGCAGCACGTTGAAGATGTCCGGATGCGCCTTCTCGATTTCGTCGAGCAGCAGCACAGCGTGTGGCTTCTTCGTGATGGCTTCGGTCAACAGGCCGCCCTGGTCGAACCCGACATAGCCCGGAGGCGCACCAATCAGGCGGCTCACGGCATGGCGTTCCATGTATTCCGACATGTCGAAGCGCAGGAGCTCGATGCCCATGATGTAGGCCAGCTGCTTGGCGGCTTCGGTCTTGCCCACGCCCGTGGGGCCGCTGAACAGGAACGAGCCGATCGGCTTGTCGCCCTTGCCCAGGCCAGACCGCGCCATCTTCACTGAACTGGCAAGCACTTCCAGGGCTTTGTCCTGCCCGAACACCACGCTCTTCAGGTCACGTTCCAGCGTCTGCAACTTGCCGCGGTCGTCATTGGAGACATTGGCGGGCGGTATGCGCGCGATCTTGGCCACAATCTCTTCGATCTCGGCCTTGCCAATGGTCTTCTTGCGCTTGCTCGGCACCATGATGCGCTGCGCCGCACCCGCTTCATCGATGACGTCGATGGCCTTGTCGGGCAGATGGCGATCATTGATGTACTTGGCGCTGAGCTCAGCTGCCGCCTGCAGGGCCGCCGCCGCGTATTTGACGCTGTGGTGCTCTTCAAAGCGCGACTTCAGGCCCTTGAGAATGTCGATGGTTTCGGCCACGCTGGGCTCGACCACGTCCACCTTCTGGAAACGGCGCGACAGCGCTGCATCCTTTTCAAAGATGCCACGGTATTCCGTGAAAGTGGTCGCGCCGATGCACTTGAGCTGGCCGCTGGAGAGCGCGGGCTTGAGCAGGTTCGACGCATCGAGCGTGCCACCCGAGGCCGCACCCGCACCGATCAGGGTGTGAATCTCGTCGATGAACAAGATGGCGTTGGGTTTGTCCTTGAGCGACTTGAGCACGCCTTTCAGGCGCTGCTCGAAATCGCCCCGGTACTTGGTGCCCGCGAGCAGCGCACCCATGTCGAGCGAATACACCACGGCCTCGGCGAGGATCTCGGGCACGTCGTTCTGCGTGATGCGCCATGCCAGGCCCTCGGCAATCGCGGTCTTGCCCACGCCGGCTTCACCCACCAGCAGCGGGTTGTTCTTGCGGCGGCGGCACAGGATCTGAATGGTGCGCTCCACCTCGTAGTGGCGACCGATCAGCGGATCGATCTTGCCTTCCTTGGCGGCCTGGTTCAGGTTCTGGGTGAACTGCTCCAGTGGCGACGCTTTCTCGTTGCGCTCGGACGCGCCCCCCTCTTCGCTTTCAGACGGGTTTTCGGCCTTGGCCGGCTCCGGCGGCTCGCCCTTCTTGATACCGTGGGCAATGAAATTGACCACATCCAGGCGCGTCACGCCCTGCTGGTGCAGGTAGTACACGGCGTGCGAATCCTTTTCGCCAAAGATGGCCACGAGCACGTTGGCACCCGTCACCTCCTTCTTGCCATTGCCCGTGGACTGCACGTGCATGATGGCGCGCTGGATCACACGCTGGAAGCCCAGCGTAGGCTGGGTGTCCACCTCATCGGTGCCAGCCACCTGAGGCGTGTTGTCTTTGATGAAATTCGCCAGCGATGAACGCAGATCATCGATGTTGGCAGAACAAGCGCGCAGCACCTCCGCTGCGCTGGGATTATCGAGCAATGCAAGCAACAGATGCTCCACGGTAATGAACTCGTGGCGCTGCTGGCGGGCCTCAACAAAGGCCATGTGCAAGCTGACTTCCAGTTCCTGGGCAATCATGTGAACTCCTTTGTGCTTGCGTGGAAGGGATAACTGTAGATCGGGATCAAAAACCTGTTATTCAACAGGCTCACTGACACATTGCAGTGGGTGGCCCGCCTTGAGGGCGGCGTCAAGCACTTGTTCCACCTTGGTGGCAGCCACATCGCGGGAGTACACGCCGCAGACGCCTTTGCCATCGAGATGGATCTTCAACATGATCTGGGTGGCTTGTTCACGGTCCTTGCTGAAAAACTCCTGCAATACGACGATGACAAACTCCATGGGGGTGTAGTCATCATTGAGCATGACCACCTGGTACATCTGGGGCGGCTGGGTCTTCTGTGTGCGTCTTTCGAGCACGACCGAACCGCCATCATCCCGCGCTGGCCGGGTCACGGGCGGCGCGGTGGGGGGTGAAGGTGGTTTTGTTGCCATGAAAATCATTCTAGCGACCCACGCGAGGGGCTGCCGCAAGAGAAGTTGGTTGTTGACCCTGTATTTTTCAAGCCAAGTTGCCCCGGATATTTTGGGAAGCGCTGCCTTACTCGTAAACCACCGCAGCCGACCCCGACCCCACCTGCGCCGTCCAGGCAGCCAAAGCGGCGTCAGTAGGGAAAAAGCGTGCGTTTTCGCCCAATTGCAGTTCAGCGACGGCAGTTGCATCTTCGGCCTTGCAGCGCACGCCCATGCGCACGCGCAGGCCATGCATCAATTCGCCTTCGGCAACCTCCTCCCGCCGGGGAGGAAACTCCTGCACCAAACGCGGAACATCCGGCACCTTGTCCCCCACCATCACATGCAGGTATTTGCCAAACCGGCAGCGTGCCCCAGCCAAGTCCCACACCTGCTGCACTTTCACGCGCAGGCCACCGCTGAAGTGGTCAAGTTGCAGGCGTCCCATCATCACCACGAACTCATCTTCCTTGAGCTGATTTCGGTACGTGTTGAGCAAGGCCTCATCGGCAGACGCCTCAATGACGGCAGACTTGTCATCCAGTTTGAACAGGCCCAGTTTGCCCCGCTGTCCATTGATGACCCGGAAATCACTGATGATTCCGGCCAGAACCTGGGGTTCGCGGCTGTCCAGCAACTCGTCGATCTGGGTGCGCACAAAGCGGCGCACCTCGGTGGCCACTTCATCGAACAAATGGCCCGACAGATAGAACCCGACCGCCGTTTTCTCCAGGGTGAGTCGTTCCTTGATCCCCCAGGGAACCGCGTCCACCAGTTCAGGCTCCTGCGTGCTGGAACCATGGGCATCGTCGCCCATCATGTCGAACAACCCACCCTGGTTCACGTTGGCCAGCGTGGCGGCCGCAAAGTCAAAAGCCCGGTCGATGGACGCCACCATCGCTGCCCGGTTCATGTTGATCGAATCAAAAGCACCCGCCTTGATCAGCGCCTCCACCGTGCGTTTGTTCATGCGCGCCTTGTCCACACGCAGACAGAACTCGAACAAACTCTTGAAGGGCCCGGTAGTGGTGCCATGCGGCCCCTCACCGCGTCCTTCGCGCGCAGCCACCATGGCCTCGATGGCCTGCTGGCCCGTGCCTTTGACGGCGCCCAGGCCATAGCGGATGATTTTGTCGGTCACGGGCTCGAACCGGTAAAAACCTCGGTTGACGTCCGGAGGCTCGAACGAGAGCCCCATTTTCTGTGCGTCTTCAAACAGCACCTTGAGCTTGTCGGTGTCGTCCATTTCGACCGTCATGTTGGCGCAGAAGAACTCTGCGGTGAAGTGCACCTTGAGCCAACCCGTGTGATAAGCCAACAGGGAGTAAGCAGCCGCGTGTGACTTGTTAAAGCCGTAGCCTGCGAACTTCTCCATCAAATCGAACACTTCGTCAGCCTTCTCCTGGCTGATGTTCTTTTCGGCCGCACCCTTTCGGAAGATCTCCCGGTGCTCGGCCATCTCCTCGGCCTTCTTCTTGCCCATGGCGCGGCGCAACATGTCGGCACCACCCAGGCTGTACCCCCCGAGCACCTGGGCGGTCTGCATCACCTGCTCCTGGTACACCATGATCCCGTAGGTCTCGGCCAGCACGGGCTCCACCAGCGGATGGGGATACTCCACCACTTCCTTGCCGTGTTTGCGGTTCACGAAACTCGGGATCAGGTCCATGGGACCCGGACGGTACAGCGCGTTCAGCGCAATCAAGTCTTCCAGCCGGCTCGGCTTCGCCTCCTTGAGCATGCCCTGCATGCCGCGGCTTTCAAACTGGAACACGGCCTCGGTCTTGCCGTCGGAAAACAGCCGGTAGGTGGGGCCATCGTCCAGCGGAATGGTCTCGAAGGCAAAGTTCTCCTGGCCCTTGTGGCGCTTGATGATGAACTCACGCGCGATTTCCAGAATGGTGAGGGTGGCCAGGCCCAAGAAGTCGAACTTCACGAGGCCAATGGCTTCCACGTCGTCCTTGTCGTACTGGCTCACGGCCGATTCGCTGCCAGGCTGCTGGTAGAGCGGACAGAAATCCGTGAGCTTGCCAGGTGCAATCAACACCCCGCCCGCGTGCATGCCGATGTTGCGGGTCATGCCTTCGAGCTTCTGCGCCATCTCAATGATGGTCTTGACGTCCTCTTCCTTCTGCACGCGCTCGTAGAGCATGGGCTCCAACTCCAGCGCATAGTTGTTCTTGTCGCCGTCCTTTTTCACCTCGGGCGGGTATGCCAGGGTGTAGGACATGCCGGGCTTGCCCGGCACAAGCTTGGAGATGCCGTCGCAGAACATGTAGCTCATGTCCATCACCCGGCCCACGTCGCGGATGGCCGCCTTGGCAGCCATGGTCCCAAAGGTGGCAATCTGGCTCACGGCATTCTTGCCGTACTTGTCCTTCACATAGTCAATCACCCGATCGCGATTGGACTGGCAAAAATCGATGTCGAAGTCGGGCATGGACACCCGTTCAGGGTTCAAAAACCGCTCAAACAGCAGGTTGTATTGCAGGGGGTCCAGGTCGGTGATCTTGAGGGCATAAGCCACCAGAGAACCCGCGCCCGATCCCCGGCCAGGCCCCACGGGGCAGCCATTGTTCTTGGCCCACTGGATGAAGTCCCCCACAATGAGGAAGTAGCCCGGAAAACCCATCTTGAGAATGGTTCCGATCTCGAACTCCAGGCGTTCCACATAACGCGGGCGCTGCTGGTCCCGCTCAGCCTCTTTGGGGAATAGCAGCTTCAGCCGCTCCTCCAGACCGTCGAACGATGCCACGCGGAAATACTCGTCGATCGGCATCCCGTTGGGCGTGGGAAAGTCTGGTAACTGCGGCTTTCCCAGCACCAGGGTGAGATTGCAGCGCTGGGCAATTTCCACGGTGTTCGCGATGGCAGAGGGCACATCGGCAAACAGAGCCTCCATCTCGGCCGTCGATTTGAAATACTGATCCCGGGTGAACTTGCGAACCCGGCGCGGGTTCGCCAGGATCTCGCCCTCGGCGATGCAGATGCGGGCCTCATGGGCTTCATAGTCGTCCGCCGTGGCGAATTGCACCGGATGGGTCGCCACCACCGGCAAACTCAGGCGCGCTGCCAACTGGGTTGCGGCCACCACATGGCTTTCATCGTCCACGCGGTCCGCCCGCTGCAACTCGATGTAAAACCGGTGAGGAAACAACCCCGCCAGGCGCAGGGCAACCTGGGCGGCCCCCGACTCATCACCCTTCAAGAGTGCTTGCCCTACAGGCCCTGCCTGCGCTCCGGCCAGGGCAATCAGCCCCTCGGATAGCTCTTCCAGCCAGGCCCAGGTGCAGAGCGCCAGATTTTTGACGACATTGCGCGTCCACGCGCGCGCCAGCAGTTCGGACAGATTGAGGTAGCCCTGCCGACTCTGCACCAAGACTATCAAGCGCGAGGGCGCTGCGCCCGCCTCGCCTTCCAGAAAAATCTCGGCCCCGAGGATAGGCTTGACGCCCTTGCCCCGCGCCTCCTTGTAGAACTTGATCGCGCCAAAAAGATTGTTGAGATCGGTGATGGCCAGGGCAGGCTGGCCGTCTTTGGCAGCCGCCTTGGCCACCTCATCGATTCGATTGGTACCGTCGACGACGGAAAACTCGGTGTGCAGGCGCAAGTGAACAAACATGGGGCCATTGTAGAAAGCCCGGCACCTCTCCCCGGGCGAAAGCTCGCCGCGCAACGCCTCTTGACAGGTGCCGCCCCCGGTACAATGCTTTTTCGTGCCCCGGATACCAAGGGCGGTCGGTCCGCTGGACCAGCCCAGACATAGATATCCTGCACCCCTGTTTCCTCTTTTGCTGAAAGCTGCCTGCGATGCTGCGTGCCCCACTGCCCCTCGTTTCTGCCCTGCTGCTTGCCGGTCTGCTGGCAGGTTGCTCCAGCACGACCGAAGACAAAACGGCCAACTGGAGCCCCAACCGCATCCATTCGGAGGCACAGGACGAAATGAACAGCGGAGCCTACGACAAGGCCGTTCCCTTGCTCGAAAAGCTCGAAGGACGTGCGGCAGGCACTCCACTGGCCCAGCAGGCCCAGATCGACAAGGCCTACGCGCACTACAAGGCTGGCGAGAAAGCCCAGGCCATCGCGACGCTGGACCGCTTCATGAAGTTGCATCCTGCCAGCCCCGCTCTTGACTATGCGCTGTACCTCAAGGGCCTGGTGAATTTCAACGACAACCTCGGTCTGTTCTCGTTCATCTCTCGCCAGGATCTTTCCGAGCGCGACCAGAAAGCGGCCAAGGACTCCTTCGAAGCTTTCAGCGAGTTGGCCACCCGCTTCCCGGAATCCCGCTACGCGCAGGACGCACGCCAGCGCATGACCTACATCGTGAACTCGCTGGCGCAGTATGAAGTGCATGTGGCGCGCTACTACTTCCGGCGCGGTGCCTACGTGGCGGCCATCAGCCGCGCGCAGCTGGCCTTGGCGGACTACCAGGGCGTGCCAGCCCTGGAAGAAGCGCTGTACATCCTCATCCAGTCCTACGACGCGCTGGGCATGACACAGCTGCGTGACGATGCGCGCCGCGTGATGGACACCTCTTACCCCCAAAGCGCCTATCTGCGCGGCGGCCTCAAGGAAAAGGCTGAACCGTGGTGGAAGGTCTGGTAAGCACCTGAAGGGCGGCTTCAAACTCTGGCTCCGACTCCAGGCGCCGCATCGGAGGCAAGGCCGCCAGCAGGCGCTTGCCATAGCCCATGGTGACCAGGCGGGTGTCACCCACCACCAGAATGCCTTGGTCGGACTCACGCCGTATCAACCGCCCCGCCCCCTGCTTGAGCGCGACGGCCGCCTCGGGCAGCGCGTACGATTTGAACGCTTTTCCGCCAGATTTTTCAATGCGCTGCGTGCGTGCCTCCACCAAGGGATCTCCCGGAGGAGGAAAAGGAAGCTTGTCGATCACGACCAGTTGCAACGCATCGCCCGGCACGTCAAAACCCTCCCAGAACGTGGCAGACGCCACCAGCACGCAGCCTCGCTGCCCATGATCGCTGCCTTCGCGAAAGCGCTCCATCAGCCGGCGCTTGGGCCATTCGCCCTGCACCAGCACTTCCAGCGCCCCTGACGCGACAAACTGACTTGTCAGCGCGTCGCCAATCGTGCGCAGGGCCTTGAGTGTCGTCGTCAGAACCAGTGTGCGGCCGCCCAGCTGCGCTGCAGCATGTGCCACCCATTGCGCAAGCACCGCGCTGTGCGAAGGGTCGGCCGGAGGCGGCAGGTGGCGTGGCACATACAGGGCCGCCTGGGACGCATAGTCGAACGGGCTCGCGACCCGCAGGACCTGTGCGTCCTGCAAACCCGCCCGCTCCGTGAACCAGCTCAAGTGTTCGTCATCGCCCAAGGTGGCCGAGGTAAAAATCCAGGCCCTGCCGGGCCCTGCGGCAGGCTCCCCGGGCCATCCATCTTCTCCCACCGGTTCTGCGGGTGCAGCCAGCAGGCGCGTGCGCATGGCCTCGGCAATGTCGAGGGGGGATTCCGTCAAGCGCAATTGCGCCCCCACATCGACCCAGCGCACCGTATCCGGGTTGCCAGGACCAGAAAAATGGGCCAAGCGCGCCAGCAGCTCTGTCCCCCGCTCGTACAAGCGCACGAAGTCGGGCGCTATTTCGCTGACGGTGTCGAGTGCCTCCTGAGCCTGGGCGCAGGCTAGCGCCATGCGGCGGATGGCCACGAGCCATTCATCCTGCCCGACCCCCTCGGGTGTTTCATCGGTCCAGCGCAGCTTTGCACCGCCCCGCATATCTCCCGCCGCCAGGCGCAAATCCCTGGCAGACATATCTACCTGGCTGGCAAGCCCTGACCAATCGGCAAGGCCCCGCGCATGCTGGAGCCCGGCTGCCAGCAGATCCCTGCCAAAATCGATCAGCTGGCCCGTGGACAGCGTCAGCCCCAGAAACTGCACGCCCGTCTCGTTGATCTGGTGCGCCTCGTCAAACACCACCACGCGCACCGTCGGCAAAAGTTCGGCCATACCCGACTCGCGCACGGCTACATCGGCAAAAAAGAGGTGGTGATTGATGACCACGATGTCCGCAGCCAACGCCTCGCGCCGCGCCAGATGCACATGGCATTCACGAAAGCGGGGGCACTGCGAGCCCAGGCAGTTCTCGCGGGTGGAAGTAACCAGCGGTATCACGGGCGACCGTTCGTCCAGCCCCGTCAGTTCCGCAAGATCACCCGAGCGCGTGGCGTGCGACCAACCCTCCACCTTGGCCAGCACACGCGCCACGCCAGGCTCACGAGCGGATACGTCCTGGCGCGCCAGCTCCATCCGGTACAGGCACAGATAACTCGCCCTGCCCTTGAGAAGCGCCATGCGCACCGGCAGGCCCAGGGTCTGCGCCAGGCGCGGAAGATCGCGCGCAAACAGCTGGTCCTGCAGCGCCTTGGTGGCAGTGGACAGCAGCACCCGCTCGCCACTCAGAAGTGCCGGCACGAGATAGGAGAACGTCTTGCCCACCCCCGTCCCCGCCTCCACCACCAGCGCGCCACCCATTTCAATGGTGTGCGCCACGGCCATGGCCATTTCCGTCTGCCCTTCCCGGGGCTGGAAGTGCACATCCGCCCGCGCCAACACACCGCCGGGGGCAAACACCTCCTGCACCATCTCCATCAGAGCCATCAGGCGGGCTCTTGGGGCTGGAGATCCCGTTCCAGGCGATCCAGGGCATCGCGCAGAGCGAGGCGGCGCTTTTTCAGGCGGCGCAGCGTGAATTCGTCCGGCGCCCCCTCAGGTGCACACAGGTCGATCAACGCATCCAGATCAGCATGCTCGATGCGCAGCTCAATGAGTTGTCGCTGGGGGGAATGGAGGCTAGGGTTCAAGGCGGGGGCCGTGGGATGGCAAAAATGCCACAGGCGGGCGGATAATACGCGTTTGGCACCCTTTCCGCGACGGCCGTTTGCGTACGCGCCCCCACAATCACCAGCATGACCAAAGCGTTTCGCCTCATCGCGTCCACCGGCATCCACAAGGGTGACCGGGAGTACCAGCAAGATCAGGTGGCCTTGATCTCCCACGAGCGGCACAACGGCTGCGTGCTGGGTGTCATTGCCGATGGCATGGGGGGCCGAAGTGGCGGGCGCAAGGCGTCTGACCAGGTCATGATGACGGCCCGCCAACTCTTCGAGCGCTATTCGCCAGACACCGACGACCCCGTGGCGATGCTCAAGAGCATGGTGGAAGAAGCTCACATCGTGATCAGGCTCACAGCCATCTCTGCCGAGCAGGAACCACACAGCACCATCGCGGCCTTCCTCATCAACCCCCGGGGCGACTGCCACTGGGTACATGCTGGCGACTCGCGCCTGTATCACTTCCAAGGCGCGCGCATGGTGTTCCGCACCAGCGACCACTCCTATGTCCAGGCCCTTGTGGACCGAGGAGAGCTGACGGAAGCCGAGGCCAACAACCATCCACACTCGAACATACTGGTCGGCTGCCTGGGCACCGAAAGCGACCCGCCCATCACCACCCATGTGATCCCGCAGCTACAGCCCGGCGATGTGCTCATGGCCTGCAGTGATGGGGTATGGCACTACTTTTCCCCCACCGAACTCGGCTCCGTGGTGGACTCTCTCTCGCCACGGGAAGCCACGGAATTCCTGATCGAAAAAGCTCGTTCCCGCGCGCGAGGCGGTGGCGACAATCTTTCGCTGGTCATCGTGAAGATGGAGGCCCTGGCGGAAGAAAAAAAGGTCGTCCGCCTGGTGCCCGCTGACGCAGGCCGCCCTTGAAGTAGTTTTCATTCGTACGTGTTGGCCGGGCAAGCAAAAAGCTTGCACCCCCACCGAACAGAGCGGCGCAGGCGCCATTCCTTCCGGGCCGTTGCTTCTTCAGGCGTCTCTCCGACTCGACGCACCGTGCCAAGCGCCCTGGGACACACGCCCTGTCAGCGTGCTGCCGAGCCTGCTGGCAATGGCGCGGCGGGCAGGCGCCCCTGGGCGGCGGCCTCTGAGCGGGATTTCTCGACACGCGCGCGGCGTTCCTCTGCCGCTTGAAGTGTTTGCGCATGGCGTGCGCGAGCCTCTGCGGCACGCTCGGCATTGCCACTGGTGCGTGCTGCCTGCTCCTGTGCCTGCTTTTGCACCTTGCTGCGCTGCTGCTGTGCCCGCTGTTCAGCCTCATGGTCACGCTGTGACTTCAGGCCCTGGGGGTCTTGCGACGGCTTGCGCAACACGGCGCTGGCAGCGCTGCTGCCCTCTGCAGGACGACTCGGTACCGCCCCCTGCTTTTCTTCGATGGATTGGAGGCGTTCCGCAGCTTTTTCCTTGCGCTCGGCATCATTGAGCTCAATTTCCTGCGCGCGCAGACGGGCTTCTGCGTCGCGCACTCCGGCCCTCACAGTGCGCAGGCAGTCCTCCACGGAAAATCGTTGGTAACAGGCCGACTCATCCTGCTGGCGCTTGGCCTTGATGGTCTCGCGTTCGTGGCGGATGCGGTCGTGTTCTGCCTTGCGATGCGCCGCCGTGGCAGCCGCCTGCTGCTGCCGGTGGACCTCCGCGCCCGGGGCCGCCGGCTGCGCGATAGCCGAAGCGGTGAGCCCGCAGGCAAGCAGCGAGAAGATGGTGGAGAAGACCAAGCGCCTGAAGATCATGTCAGCCCCGTATCGACAGTGCGACGCTCTAGCGCCAGGAATTCCTTCGACTGCATCTCGTTGAGCCGCGAAATCGTGCGCGGAAACTCATGCGCCAGAGGGCCTTCGGTGTACAGCTGCTCGGGCGGTACCGCAGCAGACAGGATGAGCTTGACCCGCCGGTCGTACAGCACGTCCACGAGCCAGGTAAAACGCCGCGCAGGCGAAGCCATGCTCACCGGCATGTAGGGCACGTCCGAGAGCAGCACGGTATGGAACTGCGTCGCAATTTCCAGGTAGTCGTTCTGCGACCGGGGGCCGCCGCAGAGGGTCTTGAAGTCGAACCACACCACCCCGCCGGCCTTGCGGCGGGCCCGGATCTCGCGGGCCTCGATGTGCAGCACCGGATCTTCGTCGTGCACTTCGGCCAGCTGGTCGAACGCCTGGCCCATCTCGGCATCCGCCTCGGGGCCCAGCGGCGTGTGGTACAGCCTCACATGCTCCAGAGTACGCCGACGGTAGTCGGTGCCGTTGTCGACATTGACCACTTCGAGCTTTTCGTTGAGCAGTGCAATCGCTGGCAGGATGCGGTCGCGGTGCAGGCCGCCGGGGTACAGGTCGTCGGGCTTGAAATTGGAGGTGGTGACAAAACCCACACCGTTGTCGAACAGTGCCGCCAGCAAGCGGTGCAGGATCATCGCGTCGGTGATGTCCGCCACATGGAATTCATCAAAGCAGATGAGTTTGTAGCGCCGCGCAATGCGCTCGCCCAGCACATCCAGCGGGTTCACCGTGCCCTGCAAGGCTGCCAGCTCGCGGTGCACCTCGCGCATGAACTCGTGAAAGTGCAGGCGCACCTTGCGCTTCAGGGGCACGGCATCAAAAAAGCATTCCATGAGGAAGCTCTTGCCACGCCCCACCCCGCCGTACATGTACACGCCGCGCGGAATGTCAGGGCGGTTGATCAGCTTCTTGAGCGCATTGGAACGCCGGGCTTTGTAGGCAGCCCATTCGTCCGCGCAGCGCTGCAGTGCGTCCACGGCCCGCAGTTGGGCGGGGTCGCTTTGGTAGCCTTTGGCGGCCAGCTCGGCCAGGTAAGCCTGTTTGACAGTCACTGGATGGGCACCACTCTGATACTATGAATTTAATAGCTACCAGCGCTTGATTATCAAGCGCTGGAGCCCTTTTTTATTCAAGATATCAGAAGTTCAGCGTGCGCTTGTCCACCGCCAGGGCCGCTTCCTTGGTGGCTTCGCTCAGGCTGGGGTGCGCGTGGCAGATGCGTGCGATGTCTTCGCTGCTGGCCTTGAACTCCATGGCCACCACAGCTTCGGAGATCAGCTCGCTGGCCTGCGGGCCCACGATGTGCACGCCCAGGATCTCATCGGTGTCGGCATCGGCCAGCATCTTGACCATGCCGGTGGTGTCGCCCAGCGCACGTGCCCGGCCGTTGGCCAGGAAGGGGAAGGTGCCCGCCTTGTACTTGACGCCGTCGGCCTTGAGTTGCTGCTCGGTACGGCCCACCCAGGCGATCTCGGGGCTGGTGTAGATCACCCAGGGCACGGTGTTGAAGTTCACATGCCCGTGCTGGCCGGCAATGCGCTCGGCCACGGCAACGCCTTCTTCCTCGGCCTTGTGCGCCAGCATCGGGCCTCGCACCACGTCACCCACCGCCCACACGCCGGGCAGGTTGGTCTTGCAGTCGGCATCCACCACAATGGCGCCGCGTTCGTCCAGGGCCAGGCCCACGGCTTCGGTGTTCAGACCGATGGTGTTGGGCACGCGGCCGATGGAGACGATGAGCTTGTCCACGTCCAGCGACAGGGCCTCGCCCTTGGCGTTGGTGTAGGCAATGGAGACGCCCTTCTTGCCGGTCTTGATCTCGCCGACCTTCACGCCCAGCTCGATCTTCAGGCCCTGCTTGTCGAACGCCTTCTTGGCTTCCTTGGCGATCTGCTCATCCACCGCGCCCAGGAAGGTGGGCAGGCCTTCGAGGATGGTGACTTCGGCACCCAGGCGGCGCCACACCGAGCCCATTTCCAGCCCGATCACGCCCGAGCCGATGAGACCGAGCTTCTTGGGCACGGCGCCCACGCGCAGCGCGCCGTCATTGGACAGCACGAACTCTTCATCGAACGGCGTGCCGGGCAGCGCGCGGGCGTTGGAGCCGGTGGCGATGATGATTTGCTTGCCGGTGATCGACTCTTCAGCGGCGCCAGCCACCTTGATCTCGTAGCCACCTTCGGCGGCCTTGACGAACGAGCCACGGCCGTGGAAGAAGCTGACTTTGTTCTTCTTGAACAGGTACAGGATGCCATCGTTGTTCTGCTTCACGACGGTGTCCTTGCGGGCGATCATCTTGGCCACGTCCATCTTGACGCCGGTAGCCGTGATGCCGTGGTCGACAAAGTGCTTGTTGGCGTGCTCGAAATGCTCGGACGACTGCAGCAACGCCTTGGAGGGAATGCAGCCCACGTTGGTGCAGGTGCCTCCGGGTGCCGGGCCGCCCTTTTCGTTCTTCCACTCGTCGATACAGGCCACGTTGAAGCCCAACTGGGCAGCGCGGATGGCGGCAATGTAGCCGCCGGGGCCACCGCCGATGACGATCACGTCGAATTGTTTGCTCATGGTAAATCTCGCTCAGTCTGTTGGAGAAAGACCCACCGGCGGGCAGGACCAGAGGCCAGGCCACGCGGGTGGGTCAATAAGGTCAGGGGGTCAGATGTCGAACAACAGGCGCGATGGATCTTCCAGCGCGTCCTTCATCGCCACCAGGCCCAGCACGGCTTCGCGGCCGTCGATGATGCGGTGGTCGTAGGACATCGCCAGATAGTTCATCGGACGGACGACGATCTGGCCGTTTTCCACCACCGCGCGGTCCTTGGTTGCGTGCACGCCCAAAATGGCCGACTGGGGCGGGTTGATGATGGGGGTGGACATCATCGAGCCGAAGGTGCCACCGTTGGAAATCGAGAACGTGCCGCCGGTCATTTCTTCGATGCCCAGCTTGCCTTCGGCGGCCTTCTTGCCGAACTCGGCGATCTTCTTCTCGATGTCGGCAAAGCTCATCTGGTCGGCGTTGCGCAGGATGGGCACCACCAGGCCACGGGGCGAGCCCACAGCGATACCGATGTCGAAGTAGCCGTGGTAGACGATGTCGTTGCCATCGACCGAGGCATTCAGCACAGGGTACTTCTTGAGGGCGTGCACAGCCGCCTTCACGAAGAAGCTCATGAAGCCGATCTTCACGCCGTGTTCCTTGGTGAAGGTGTCCTGGAACTTCTTGCGCATGTCCATCACCGGCGCCATGTTCACTTCGTTGAACGTGGTCAGGATGGCATTGGTCGACTGCGATTGAAGCAGACGTTCGGCCACGCGGGCACGCAGGCGGCTCATGGGCACGCGCTGCTCAGGGCGGTCACCCAGGTCTTCCTTGGCGGCAGGGGCCGACACCTGAGGCAGTGCCTTGGTAGGCACGCCCGTGGGAATAGCGCTTGGGGCGGCCACAGCAGCCTTGGCAGCACCACCCGCCACGGCGCTGAGCACGTCGCCCTTGGTCACGCGGCCATCCTTGCCGCTGCCAGCCACGGCCGATGCGGACAGGTTGTTCTCGGCCAGCAGCTTGGCGGCGGCGGGCATCGCCACGTCACCCTTGGAGCCGCCAGCAGCGGCCACAGGTGCGGGGGCAGCAGCGACGGGTGCCGATGCGGCAACCGCTGGAGCGGCGGCAGGAGCCGCAGCGCCAGCCTTGCCTTCGGTGTCGATCTTGGCGATGAGCTGGTCGGCCACCACGGTGGCGCCGTCGCCCTGCACGATTTCGGTCAACACACCTGCGGAGGGTGCGGGCACTTCGAGCACGACCTTGTCGGTTTCGATCTCGATCAGGATCTCATCCACTGCCACGGCCTCACCGGCCTTCTTCTTCCACGTCAGCATGGTGGCTTCGGCCACGGATTCGGACAGCTGGGGGACTTTGACTTCTACGATAGCCATATCAATTCTTTCGGAATGGGGTTTTGTTCTGTTGTCGGGTCGCAGCTGGCCTTATTTGGTCAGGACAAAACCCTTGAGCTTGGCAAACGCGCCGTCCACCAGCGCCTTTTGTTGTTCCTGGTGCAGGTGCGAGTAACCGACGGCAGGCGACGCCGAAGCCGCGCGGCCGGAATAGCCCAGCTTCTGGCCTTCGAGCATGTTCTCGTGGATGTAGTGCTGCACGAAGAACCAGGCACCTTGGTTTTGCGGCTCGTCCTGGCACCACACCACATCCGTGGCGTTGGAATAGCGCTTGATTTCAGCGGCAAACGCCTTGTGCGGGAAGGGGTAGAGCTGCTCCACGCGCAGGATGACCACGTCATCGTCTTCGCGCTCGGTGCGCTTCTTGACCAGGTCGTAGTACACCTTGCCGGAGCAGGCAATGATGCGCTTGACCTTGGAAGCCTTTTTCACAATGGCTTCATCCTGCTCAGGGATCACGGTCTGGAAGCTGCCCTTGGTGAACTCGGACAACGGCGAGGTCGCGTCCTTGTTACGCAGCAGCGACTTGGGCGTCATGATGATCAGCGGCTTGCGCAGATCTCGCACCATCTGGCGGCGCAGCACATGGAAGATCTGGCTGGCCGTGGTGGGTTGCACCACTTGCATGTTGGCATCGGCCGACAGCTGCATGAAACGCTCCAGGCGAGCCGAGCTGTGCTCGGGGCCCTGGCCTTCGTAGCCGTGGGGCAGCATCAGCGTGATGCCGTTGACACGACCCCACTTCACTTCGCCCGAGGCGATGAACTGGTCGATCACAACCTGTGCACCATTGGCGAAGTCGCCGAACTGGGCTTCCCAGATCACCAGCGTGTTGGGATCGTTGGATGCGTAGCCGTATTCAAAGCCCAGCACCGCCTCTTCCGACAGGATGGAGTCGATGACAACAAAAGGAGCCTGGTTCTCGGCCACGTTCTGCAGTGGAGTGTAGGTACCGATGTCCCACTTCTCGCGCTTCTGATCATGGATGACCGAGTGGCGGTGCGTGAACGTGCCACGGCCACAGTCTTCGCCGGACAGGCGCACGGGGTAGCCGCTGGCCACCAGCGACGCGAACGCCATGTGCTCGCCCATGCCCCAGTCCACAGGGATATCGCCACGGCCCATGGCAGCGCGGTCGTCGTACACCTTCTTGACCAGCTGGTGTGGCGTCACGCTCTCAGGAATGGTCGTGATCTTCTCGGCCAGACGCTTCCACTCGGCCAAGGGGATGGCGGTATCACCTGCGTCCGTCCACTTCTTGCCCAGGAACGGGCTCCAGTCCACGGCGTACTTGCTCTTGAAGTTGGTCAGCACCGGATCAACCGTGTGCTTGCCAGCGTCCATGGCGGCGCGGTAGGCCTTGACCATGTCGTCGCCCAGCGTCTCGCCCAGGCCTTGCGCGGCCAGTTTGTCGGCATACAGCCTGCGGGTGCCAGGGTGGGCACCAATCTTCTTGTACATCAGCGGCTGGGTCAGCGCTGGGGTGTCCTGCTCGTTGTGGCCCAGTTTGCGGAAGCAGATGATGTCCACCACCACATCCTTCTTGAATTCCATGCGGAACTCGAGAGCGAGCTGGGTGGCCAGCACCACGGCCTCGGGATCATCACCGTTCACGTGCAGCACGGGCGACTCGATCATCTTCACGATGTCGGTGCAGTACAGCGTAGAACGCGTATCACGCGGGTCGGACGTGGTGAAGCCGATCTGGTTGTTGATGATGATGTGCACCGTGCCACCCGTGTAGTAACCACGGGTCTGGGCCAGCGCCAGGGTTTCCTGGTTCACACCCTGGCCGGCAAAGGCCGCGTCACCGTGCACCAGCACGGGCAGCACTTGCTTGCCATGGGGATCGGCACGGCGGTCCATGCGGGCACGCACGGAACCTTCGACCACAGGGTTCACGATTTCCAGATGGGATGGATTGAACGCGAGCGACAGGTGAACCGGGCCGCCGGGGGTGGTCACGTCCGAGCTGAAGCCCTGGTGGTACTTCACGTCGCCGGCAGGTAATTCTTCCGGGGCAGTGTGATCGAACTCGGCGAACAGGTCCTTGGGCATCTTGCCCAGCGAGTTGACCAGCACGTTCAGGCGGCCACGGTGGGCCATGCCGATCACGATTTCCTGCACACCCTTGGCGCCGGCAGACTGGATCAGTTCGTCCATGGCGGCAATGAAGCTTTCGCCCCCTTCGAGAGAGAAACGCTTCTGGCCGACGTATTTGGTGTGCAAAAAACGCTCCAGACCCTCGGCTGCCGTCAGGCGGTCAAGGATCTGCTTTTTCTTGTCCACACCAAAGCTGGGCTTGCTGCGGATCTTTTCCAATTTTTCCTGCCACCAGCGCTTCTGGTTCTGGTCGGTTGCGTACATGTACTCAGCGCCGATGGAGCCGCAGTACGTTTCGCGCAGCGCGTTGATCAGCTCACGCAGCGGCATCGATTCTTTGCCGAAGAACGTGTTGCTGGTGTTGAACACGGTTTCCTGGTCAGCATCGCTGAAACCATAGAAAGAAGGTTCGAGTTCAGGAATTGCGGGGCGCTCTGTGCGCTTCAGCGGATCCAGGTCGGCCCAGCGTTGGCCAACGTTGCGGTAGGCAGCGATCAGTTGCTGAACGGCAGTGCGCTTGCGGCCCAGTTCCGAATCAGCCCCCGTGGCGACCACGACCTTGGTACCGCCTTGTTTGGCACGCTCGGCAAAAGCATTGATGACGGGGAGGTGGGGTACGTCCTTGGCGTTGGAGCCATCAACGGCAGGCACATGCTGCAATGCATCGAAATACTCACGCCAGTTGTCAGGCACGCTGCCTGGATTGGCGAGATAGTTCTCGTACATCTCTTCGACATAGGGCGCATTGCCGCCGAAGAGGTAAGTATTGCCTTGGTAGGCTTGATAGACGGACGTCGTATCGCTCATATTCCGCTGACCTCCGCTTTCCTTGGGAAAGCATTAGCTGGTTGAGAAACCTTCCGCGACACGGCTGAACCGATTGGCGGATGCGACTGTGGCTGGGGAAGGGCCTTGGTACGGGCGCCATTGTGCCACTGAACAGCCAACCGCCCAACGGAAAAGGTTTGGCAGACGTGGCAGGGCTGGCGCAAAAATCAGATAGAAATCTGGGCTCGCGTACATTCCGGGTATCTCAATGACACCTACCCACATGACGCCACCTACCCTTCAGAACAAAGTCTTTTTGCTGCTGCTGGCCCTGGTCACCATCGCCTTCGGTGCCATCCTTTGGCAGTTCCATGGAGCCGTCTTCTGGGGCGTTATCCTGGCAATTTTGTTTGCCCCCTTGCACCGCAAACTGCTGCGGCGCATGCCCCGGAGGCACAATCTTGCCGCGCTGTGCACGCTGGGACTGTGCCTGATCGTAGTCATCCTGCCCATGACGGCCATCACGGTATCGCTGGCCCAGGAAGCCACCGTGATTTATGAGCGGATGCGTTCCGGCCAGCTCAATTTTGGACTCTATCTGCAGCAAGTGATCGCAGCCCTGCCCGCTTGGGCAGCCAATCTGCTGGATCGATTGAATCTCACGACCGTTGGCGAACTGCAACAAAAATTTTCATCCGTGGCCGTCCAGGCGAGCCAATTTATTGCAGCACAAGCACTGAGCATTGGGCAAAACACACTGCAATTCATCGTGAGCTTCGGCATCATGCTGTATCTGCTGTTTTTCCTGCTCCGCGACGGATCGAGCCTGGCCTTGCGCATTGGCCAAGCCACGCCACTGGACGAGACACACAAGCGCCAACTAGTGAGCAAGTTCACTACCGTCATCCGCGCCACCGTCAAAGGCAACATCGTTGTGGCCGCTTCACAAGGAGCACTGGGTGGCTTGATTTTCTGGATCCTGGGCATCCAGGGGCCCGTGCTGTGGGGCGTATCCATGGCATTCCTGTCACTCTTGCCCGCTGTGGGGGCCGGGCTGATCTGGGTGCCGGTGGCCATCTATTTTCTGGCTACAGGTGCTGTATGGCAGGGCGTGGTACTGACCGCATTTGGCGTTGGTGTGATCGGCCTCGTGGACAACGTCCTGCGCCCCATTTTGGTGGGCAAGGACACCAAAATGCCAGACTACGTCGTGCTGATATCCACCCTGGGAGGCATGGCGCTTTTTGGCCTGACCGGCTTCGTGATTGGGCCAGTTATCGCTGCCCTGTTCATTGCCAGCTGGGATCTGTTTTCCCCAGGCACCCACAATGAGACAACCTGATACAGCAGCTTGATTCGACCAAGTGCGCGCCAGGAACAACGCTGCATGGCAGCGTGCATCCCACCAAGCCGATCGCGCAAAAAACAAAGGCCTCCGCAAGGAGGCCTTTGTTTGCACCAGACGACTGATGCCTTGAACCGGGTGGTAGGACGTACTGGATTCGAACCAGTGACCAACGGATTAAAAGTCCGCTGCTCTACCAACTGAGCTAACGTCCCAACCGATTGCAGCCAATCTTGGCAGACTGCTGCAAAGCCTTGAATTATAGCGTCGTTTTTTCGGCCTTTTGAGAAGTTGCGGCGAGTTTGTCCAGCACCCACCCCGCAGCACACTGACCAAAGGTGGCCGTCACCGCAACGACCGAGCCATACCCATGACAGTTCAGGGAACCATCTCCTTCCAAATTACATGACGCATCGGGCGGCGCCACCGCTTCCCGGCTGAAGACGCAAGTTACTCCTATCTTTTTGCCATCGCGTGCTGCGCGGTGGTGCTTGCGCATGCGATAGCGAAGTTGCGCCAGCAAAGGATCGTGGGTCGTCCGGGCCAGATCGTCCACATCCACTTGGTGCGCATGGCGTTTGCCCCCAGCCGCGCCAACCGTGATGTGCAAAACCTTCTGGGCTTGGGCCCAGACCGCGATGGCCGTCTTGGCTTGAACTTGATCACATGCATCAATCACCGCATCAATCACCGCATCAACGGGCAGGGAAAGCAGACTGGGCCAGTTCCCGGGCTCCACAAAATCCTCTATGCAGTGGACCTTGCATTGGGGGTGTATTTGAGCAATCCGGTCGCGCATTGCCAGAACCTTGGCCTGACCGACCGTTTCGGTAAGCGCGTGAATCTGGCGATTGATGTTCGACTCGGACACATGGTCGAGATCGATCAACGTGACCTCCCCCMCCCCACTGCGCGCCAAGGCCTCTGCGGCCCACGAGCCCACCCCCCCGATACCCACCACCGCCACATGCGCCCTGCGGATGCGGCGTGATCCTTCTACGCCATACAGTCGCTCCAGCCCGCCAAAACGGCGTTCAAGCGCTACATCTTCGAGCACCCCCACGGGTGGTGCTGCCTGCAAACGCGCTTCGCTGACCATTACTTCAAGCGCGACAGGCGTTCCTTGGCCGCCATAGCAGCTTCGGACTGCGGGTAAGCGCGCACGAGATCCTCCAGGGTCTTGCGAGCCGTTCGCGTATCTTTGAGTTCAATCTGGCAGTTGGCAATGGACAAGGCTGCCTCTGGCGCCCGAGCGTGACTCGGAGCATCAGACAACATCAGCTTGAAATTACCAATCGCTTCCTTGTACTCGCGGGTAGCGTACTGTGCGTTCCCGAGCCAGAAGCGCGCGGAAGGCACAAAGCCGCTGCGTGGATACTGTCGGACAAAGGCTGCAAAAGCCGCACCGGCTTCTGGAAACTTGCCCGAACGAAACACGGCCAACGCCGTCTCAAAGTCCTTTTTCTCCGCAGGATCTGCCTGGAACTCCTGCCCATCCAAGGTCACCTTGACCGGTTCAAACTGCCGCAGACGGTCGTCTACCCCTTGGGCAATGTCTTTCTGGCGCCGCTGCAGATCAGCCGCATCGCGCAACAGCTGTTCATTCTGACCACGAAGCGTTGACTGCTCCGCGCGCAGTGCATCGATCTGACTTTGCAGATCCAGCAGGCTGCGCCGCAGCTGGCCATTCTCTTCGCCAAGCCTGCGCATTTCTTCCGCAGTCCGTTGTTGAGACAGCTGCATGCTGTCCACACGCTGCCGCATTTCGAGGATCGCACGGCGAGCTTCGCCATCCTCGAAAATTGCGGCGTGGCCCGTAGACACCAATGCGGCCGACAGCGTTACTGCCGCCAACGCCTTGAGACGATAGGACAAAAAAATCGCGCGCATCAACGGTAGGACAGTTCTGCCCGGCGATTCTGCGCATGCGCGTCCTCGGAGTTACCCTGGGCTGCAGGCTTTTCCTTCCCAAAGCTCACGGCTTCCACCTGGCTGTCTTGCACGCCCAACAGAGCCAGCGAACGGCGCACCGCTTCGGCACGCTTTTGGCCCAGCGCCAGGTTGTACTCGCGACCACCACGGTCATCCGTGTGGCCTTCAATCATCACCTTGCGGTTGGTACCTGCCTTGATGAAGCGGGAATGCGCTTCGATCAGCGACTGGAATTCCGGCTTGATCACATAGCTGTCGTAGTCAAAATAGACAATGCGGCTCACGCCGACAGGCCCCGCAGCATCACGGCCCGACTGGCCAAGATCCACACCAGCCACACCACTCTGTGCGGTATTGCCAGAGTTGGCGCCACTGTTACCGCCCATGGTGGAGGTGGCGTTCTTGTCTTCGACAGGCACATCGTCCAGCTTCACGCCAGAGCTGCATCCGGCAACCAGTGCGACGACGGTAAGGGCAAGGGTAAAACGTTTGATCATCCAAAATTCTCCTGAAAACTTGATATTTGAAAGTGCGGATAAGTTCATTGCTTTTGAAACGGACCCCAGTCGGGCTCGCGGATATCACCCGCCTGACCGGCAAGCCGGGCCTTGATCTTGCCGTCCAACGTAGTGGTCATGAGCGCCTCACGACCTTGCTGCTGGGTGGCATAAACGATGAGGCGGCTATTGGGCGCGAAGCTGGGGTTCTCGTCGGCCGTCGTGTCCGTGACCGCATTCACGGTGCCAGAGGACAGGTCCATGACGTGCAGCTTGAAAGCCCCACCGACACGGGAGACGTAGGCCAGCCAGCGACCATCGGGACTGACGCTGGGGGAGATGTTGTAGCTGCCGGTAAACGTCACACGCTCCGCATTGCCGCCGGATGTGGAGACCTTGTAGATCTGCGGTGCGCCACCACGGTCACTGACAAAGTAGATGCTGCGACCGTCACCGGAGAACATGGGCTCCGTATCAATGCCGGCGCTCTGCATGAGGCGGCGCGGCTCGCCGCCGTTGGCGTCGATGGTGTAAAGCTGGGAACCCCCGTCGCGGCTGAGCGTCACGGCAAGGGAGCGGCCATCCGGAGCCCAGGCCGGGGCACTGTTGGACCCCCGGAAGTTGGCAATCAGGCGCCTGCGGCCGGACGCCACATCATGCACATAGACAACCGGCTTGCGAGATTCAAACGACACATAGGCCAGCTGCCCGCCATTGGGCGACCATGCGGGAGAAATGATGGGCTCGGGGCTTGACAGTGCCGATTGGGCATTCTCGCCATCAGCGTCTGCCACCCAAAGGCTGTACCGGGAACCTGTCTTGGTGACATAGGCGATGCGTGTCGAGAAGATGCCGCGCTCGCCCGTCAGCTTTTCATAGATGAAATCCGCAATGCGGTGCGACACCAAGCGCAGATCGCCTTGGGTGACCACAAAGCTCTGGCCACCCAGGTCCTGTCCCTTCACCACATCCCAAAGGCGAAACCGCACATCGAAGCGCCCATCCGCAAGGCGCGTGACACTGCCGGTGGCCAGAGAGTCCGCACTCTTCTGGCGCCACAGGGCTACATCCGGGCGGGCAGTTTCATCCAGCACCGCACCGGAGGCATCCACAGCGCGGAACTGGCCGCTGCGCTCCAGGTCAGCCTGGACGATGGCCGCTATCTTCTGGGGTGACTGCGCCTCGCCCCTGAACGGTGCAATCGCGATGGGCAACTGGGTCAAGCCAACACCTGTGACCTCAACGCGAAATTGCGCAAGGGCTGGCAGTGCGGGGGTCGAGAGCAGCGCTGCCAGCATGTGGCGGCGCAAGGGATGCGGCAAAGCCGCAGGAGATGGGTATGTAGAGATTCGATCTGTGGTCATTGGCATCCAGCGGTAGCCGAACAAATGCCGAAAGGCAAACCCGAATGTTACACACAGCAGGGAAACCCCTGTGACAAAACGTGCGACCTCAGGACATATCCGTGCCGATTTTTTGAAGCGCACAACCTGCTGCGAAGAAATGTCTCACCGGCACCGTCACAGCCCACAACCGTAGAATCCGGGCCACATGCAAGCCACAGACACGGGCACCGCGCCTCCCAATACTCCCTCCCCGCCCGCTGCAAGCCTGGCCACTCGCCTGCGTCGGCTGTCCGTTTATTTTGGCAACCAGCGGATGGCCTGGAGCCTCGCGGTGGTAGCCACCCTCGTGGGCGCGATCACCGAGCCACTGATTCCAGCATTGCTGCAACCTCTGCTCGATCGAGGCTTCACCCAGGGAACCCTGCAGCTGTGGATGGTGCCACTGGCCATCCTGGGCGTGTTCTTCGTGCGTGGAGTTGCCCAGTTCGTCGGCCAGTACGCGCTGGCACGCATTGCCAACGAAGGCATGCTGACGCTGCGCCAGTCGCTGTTCGACAGAGTGCTGGCTGCCGAGATGGGCCTGTTCTCGCGGCAGTCGGCCAGCACGCTGTCCAATACGGTGGTGTACGAGGTGCAAACCGGGGCAACCTTGCTCGTGCAGGCACTGCTCGGGGTATCGCGCGACGGATTCACGCTGGTGGCGCTGCTGGTGTATCTGCTGTACCTCAACTGGCAGCTCACGCTGATCGTTGCCGTGGTCGTGCCGGGCGTGGCCTGGATCATGAAAACGCTGTCCCGGCGCCTCTATCACCTGACCAAGAGCAGCCAGCAGGCCACCGACGAACTCGCCTACGTGGTGGAAGAAAACGTGCTGGCCCACCGCATGGTGCGGCTGCACGGCGCGCAGCCTGGGCAGGCCGGGCGCTTCGCCACCCTGAGCCAGAGCCTGCGGCGCCTGGCGATCAAGTCCACCATCGCCTCCGCCGCCATGACGCCGCTGACCCAGCTGCTGGCCGCTGCAGCGCTCTCCGTGGTGATCTGCATTGCACTGTGGCAAAGCCGCGGCACTGTGGACGCCAAGGATGTCACCGTCGGTGGCTTCGTGTCGTTCATCACGGCCATGCTGATGCTTATTGCCCCCATACGCCGCCTGGCCGATGTCGCCAGCCCCATCACACGGGGCGTCGCCGCCCTGGAGCGGGGGCTGGCACTGCTGGGAGACACCGGAGCCGAAGCGGGCGGCCAGTTCCGCAAGGACCGCGCCCAGGGGGCGCTGGAACTCAAGCAGGTCACGGTGTCGTTTGGCCCTGACCACGCCCCGGCGCTGGACCACATCAGCTTGCGCGTGGAGCCTGGCGAAATCGTCGCCCTGGTCGGCCCGTCCGGTGCGGGCAAGACCACGCTGGTCAACCTGTTGCCACGGTTTGTGACGCCCGCTTCGGGTGAAATTCTGGTGGATGGAAGCCCGCTGCCCGCGTGGGACCTGGGATCGCTGCGCTCGCAATTTGCCATGGTGAGCCAGGACGTAGTGATGTTCAACGATACCGTCGCGGCCAACGTAGCACTGGGCCATGAGGTGAATGAGGCGCGCGTGCAGGCGTGCCTGGCCGCTGCCAACCTGGCCGAGCACGTGGCAGCACTGCCCCGGGGCATGCACACCGTGGTGGGCCACAACGCCACACAATTGTCGGGAGGGCAGCGCCAGCGGCTGGCGATTGCGCGGGCACTGTACAAGGATGCCCCTATCCTGATTCTGGACGAGGCCACCTCGGCGCTGGACACCGAATCCGAGCGGCTGGTACAGGATGCCCTGCAGCGCCTGATGCAAGGGCGCACCACCCTGGTCATTGCGCACCGCCTGTCCACCATCGAGCATGCCAACCGGGTCGTCGTCATGGAACGTGGGCGCATTGCCGAACAAGGCACCCACACGGAGCTGATGGCAATGGGCGGGCTGTATGCACGCCTTCAGACGCGGCCTGCCTCGGGCGAAGCTGCCGCATTGCAATGATCTGAAAACACCGCGCCTGCTGCGCGATGGCCCATCGCAAGGCGCCTACCAACGGCCCCGGTTGGGCTGCCGCTTGCGTATGGCTGCGGCGATCTTGTCGGCAGATTCGGTACGGCTCACATGCAGGGCAAAGTCTGCAGCCGTGAGGCCCAGCTGGTTCTTGAGTGCTGGATCAGCGCCCTCGTCCAGCAAAAGCTGCACGGCCTCGCTGGAGCCGTAATGCGCAGCCATCATGAGGGGCGTGGTGCCGTTGGGCGAGGCTGCATCGATGTAGGCATGGTTCTCCAGCAGCAATGCGATGATGGCTGCATGCTGGCGCGAGCCTGCAGAGGCCGCATAGTGCAAGGGCGTCCAGCCCGTCTTGTTCACGTCGGCGTCACGTGCCAGCAGCGCCTTGACGGCTTCTACGTTGCCCTTGAGGGCCGCCATCATCAAGGGGCTTTCGTCCTGCGCATTGCGTGCTTCGACATCCACCTGGCGGGAGGCCAACAAGGCCGCAAAGGCCTTGACCGAACCATTTTGCAAGGCGATGGTGAGGCCCACCTGCCCTTTCGGATCGCGCGTATTCGGATCAAAACCCCTGCGCAACAGCGCGGCAATCGCAGCATCGTCATCGCGCAGGATGGCGACAAAAAAATCCTCGTAGGCTCCGGCCCAGATGCCAGGGGCGGCAAGCCCCAGCGCCAAGGTCGCCAACACACTGCGGCGATGGCAAATCATGCGGTCACCCCCTTGAACAGGATGTCAAAGTTGCGGCTGGTGGCCTCGGCCACTTCTTCCAGCGCCAGCCCCTTGGTCTCGGCCACCTGCCTGGCCACGTAGGGCACATACGAGGGGTTGTTGGTCTTGCCGCGATACGGCACGGGCGCCAGATAGGGGCTGTCGGTTTCAATCAGGGTACGGTCCAGCGGTACAAAGGCCACCACGTCGCGCAGCTCCTGGGCGCTCTTGAATGTCACGATGCCCGAGAACGAAATGTAGTAGCCCAGATCGAGCGCCGCACGCGCCACCTGCATGGATTCGGTAAAGCAGTGAAAAACGCCACCGGCCCGGTTGCCGGGGCCGTCCTCGCCCTCCTCGCGCAGGATGGCGAGGGTGTCGTCCGATGCGCTGCGCGTGTGGATGACCAGGGGTTTTTCGCACACCCGGGCCGCACGGATGTGGTTGCGGAAACGGTCACGCTGCCACTCCAGATCGGCAATGCTGCGCCCCCCTTTGCGGTCTTCCATGCCGTAGTAGTCGAGCCCTGTTTCGCCGATGGCCACCACACGTGGCAAGGCAGCACGGTCCAGCAGATCCTGCACCGAAGGCTCGGCGATGCCTTCGTTGTCGGGGTGCACACCCACCGTGCTCCAGAAGTTGTCGTGGGCCATGGCCAGGGCATGCACCCCGTCGAATTCTTCCAGCGTGGTGCAGATGCACAGGGCGCGGTCAACCTGCGCCTCGGCCATGGCCTGGCGGATGGCGGGCAACTGGCTCACCAGTTCCGGAAAATTGAGATGGCAGTGCGAATCAGTGAACATGCAGTTTCAAATTAATCGTTTCTGGGGCGCAACGCGTGCCATCGGCGGCGGCGCAGCGCTCCGGGGTAAAGATACGCCATCCGCGCCCTCGCCGTGGGCACCCATAAAAAATGCCGACCAGCCTGCGCGGGTCGGCACGGTCAGTGGGCCAGGCTCAGATGGTCTGGGTGGGCCGGTCGGACCCCAGGGACGTGCCCAGCAGTTCCTCGATCTTGGCCTTGAGCTGGCGCGACTTTTCGTCCTTGGGAAACTGGATGCCCACGCCCTGCGTGCGATTGCCCGCAGCCCGCGCCGGGGTAACCCAGGCCACGCGCCCGGCCACTGGATAGCGCTGCGTGTCATCCGGCAGCGTCAGCAGCACATAGACATCATCGCCCAGCTTGTAGTCCCGCTGGGTGGGGACAAAAATGCCCCCTTCGGCAAAAAAGGGAATGTAGGCCGCGTACAGGGCCCCCTTTTCCTTGATGGCCAGCTGCATGACGCTGGGGCGGGGGGCGGTGGATGGACTGCTCATGGATCTGTGGTGCGGCTCAGTGCTTGGAGTGTAGGGTGTTTCGCGCCTGGGCGACAAGCGCCTCCAGCATGAGGCCGGCATTGAAGGGATGGTCTGCCGTGCGCGCGGCCTTGGCCAGCGCGCGCGACCAGCGTGTCAAAGCACCCAACGATGGCCGCGCCTTGGGCAGGTCTGCGGGCGCAAAGTAGCGCGGTGCGCCGCCCACGCTGGCCGCCAGCAGGTCGTGGCAAAGCTTCTGCAGTGCGTCGATCACCTGCGCGGGCGACCAGTCTCCCAGTGCGGTCACATCGCCCTTGGCCACCGCCTGCGGCAAGGCCGACCAGGCTTGCGGGCTGCGGCCAGAGCGCGCCAGTGCCAGGGCATCGTCGGGCCGCCCGCCTGCGGCCCGCAGAAACGCCAAAGCGGCATCCGCAGCAATGCCCTGCCCTTGTAGCCACTGCAGCATCTGCTCCTCTGCGGGCCAGACCATGGAGTGGCCCAGGCAGCGGCTGCGGATGGTGGGCAGCAGCTGGTGCGCCGCCTCGCTGGCCAGCACAAAGCGCACGTCGCCCGGCGGCTCCTCCAGCGTCTTGAGCAGCGCATTGGCGGTGATGTGGTTCATCTGCTCGGCCGGGTACACCAGCACCGCCTTGCCTTTGCCACGCGCCGAGGTGCGCTGCGAGAACTCCACCGCATCGCGCATGGCTTCCACGCGGATCTCGCGACTGGGCTTGCGCTTCTTGTCGTCGATGTCGGCCTGGGCCTTTTCCGACAGGGGCCAGCCCAGCGCCATCATCTGCACCTCGGGCATCAGCACGCACAGGTCGGCGTGGGTGCGCACGTCAATGGCGTGGCAGCTGCCGCACTGGCCGCAGGCGCCCCGCTCTGTCGGCACGTCGCACAGCCACGCACGCACCAGCTCCATGCCCAGGGCGTACTGCCCCAGTCCAGAAGGCCCCTGCAGCAACCACGCATGGCCACGCTGGGCCAAGAGGCTGGTGCGTTGCGCCGCGATCCAGGGCGCCAGAACCACGGCTGGCTCGCTCATTGCGGCCCTCCCTGCGACGCCACCATGATCGCCAGCCAGCCCTTGCGCACAAACACGCTGGTGAGTTGCTGCCACACCCGGTGGCGCTCCTGCGCTGCATCCAGGCGCGCAAAGCGCTGCGGCGCTGCGGCGGCCCGGTCGGCATAGCCCTGGGCCACGCGGCGGAAGAACTCGACAGGCTGGGCCTCGAAACGGTCGGGCACCCTCGCACCGGCCAGGCGTTCGGCCGCCACCTCAGGTGCCAGGTCAAACCACACCGTCAGGTCAGGTTCACGCATCAAATCGGCCTCTGGCGCAAGTCCAGTCTGCGCAAGACGCTCCAATACTGATAGCACACCAAGATCAAAGCCACGCCCTGCGCCCTGGTAGGCAAAGGTGGCATCAGTAAACCGGTCGCACAGCACCACATCGCCCCGCGCCAGGGCGGGCTCGATCACATTGCGCAGGTGGTCACGGCGGGCGGCAAAGATCAGCAAGGACTCCGTGAGCGCGTCCATCGGGTCGTTGAGGACCATCTCGCGCAGTTTTTCAGCCAGCGGCGTGCCGCCTGGCTCGCGGCTGACAGTGACGGAACGGCCTTGCGCCCGAAAGGCGGAGGCCAGGCCCTCGATGTGGGAGGACTTGCCGGCACCGTCGATGCCTTCAAAGGTGATGAACAGACCGGGTCGTGACATGGAAACCTTGGGTTGAATCTGTGGCTCTGGCGAGAGACCGGAGTCTCTACCACCCTGCAACTACTGCTGGCCGCGCTGGTAGCGGTTAACGGCGCGGTTGTGCTCCTCCAGCGACGCGCTGAAGTGGCTGGTGCCATCGCCCTTGGCCACAAAGTACAGGGCACGTGTGGCGTCGGGCTGCACGGCCGCCAGCAGCGATGCCTTGCCGGGCATGGCAATCGGCGTGGGCGGCAGGCCCGCGCGGGTGTAGGTGTTCCAGGGCGTGTCGGTTTGCAGGTCGCGGCGGCGCAGGTTGCCATCAAACTTCTCGCCCAAGCCATAGATCACTGTGGGGTCGGTCTGCAGCAGCATGCCCACGCGCAGGCGGTTGGCGAACACGCCCGCAATCTGCCCACGGTCGCTGGCCTTGCCGGTTTCCTTCTCGACAATGCTGGCCAGGGTCAGGGCCTCTTCGGCCGACTTGAGGGGCGTGTCCGCAGCGCGCTGCGCCCAGGCGGCTTCGAGGCGGCGGTCCATGGCATGCATCGCCCGGCGCAGCAAAGCGATGTCGCTGGAGCCTTTGGCATAGGCGTAGGTGTCCGGGAAGAAACGTCCCTCGGGCGCCACGCCGGGGCGGCCCAACTGCGCCATCAGCGCCTCGTCGGTCAGCGTGGCGGCGTCGCGCTTGAGCTGCTCCTCCTTGGCGAGCGCCTGGCGCACCTGGCGCCAGTTCCAGCCCTCGACCAGGGTGATGGCGCGCAGGCTCTCTTCGCCGCGCACCAGCTTTTGCAGCAGGCTGCGGGGCGTGGTGCCGGGGGGGATTTCATAGTTGCCGGCCTTGATGGCACGGTCCTGGCCCGAGACGCGGAACCAGGCGTAAAGCACACGGGCATCCACACGCGCCCCTGCGGCCGCCACGTCGCGGGCGATGCCCCGGGGTGTGGTACCGGGCTCGATGGCAAGCTCCAGAGGCTCGGTGCCAGCCACCAGCGGCTGGTGCAGCCACCAGAAAGCCGCACCACCCGATGCGATCAGAACCAACACGATCAAAGCCAGTAAACGTCGCACAACCCTGATACCTGTATGAATGGGAGCGGGCATCATAATTCAGCGATGACTTATCCCTTGAACGGCATTGCCCCCCTGTCCCACCTCGGCGTGATTCGCGTGGAAGGCGAAGACGCTGCCAAGTTTCTGCACGGCCAGCTCACCCAGGATTTCGCCCTGCTCGGCATGGACCAGGCCCGCCTGGCTGCGTTCCTGTCGGCCAAGGGCCGCATGCAGGCCAGCTTTATCGGCTTCAAGCGCAGCGCCACGGAGGTGCTGCTGGTCTGCAGCAGCGACCTGCTGCCCCCCACGCTCAAGCGCCTGTCGATGTTCGTATTGCGCGCCAAGGCCAAGCTGACCGACGCGACCCACGACTTTGTCCTGTACGGCCTGGCCGGGGATGCCGTGCCCGGCGGCAGCCAACCCGCCTGGACCAAGGCCGATGTGGGCACCGCGTCGGTGGTCCACCTGTATCCCGCCGATGGCCAGCCCCGTGCACTGTGGGTGGCGCCAGTCTCCGAACCCGCCCCACCGGGGGCTCTTCTGGCGCCAGACCTGTGGCGCTGGAGCGAAGTGAAAAGTGGCGTGGCCACCCTGACAACGCCCGTGGCCGAAGCCTTCGTGCCCCAGATGCTCAACTACGAATCGGTGGGCGGTGTGAACTTCAAGAAGGGCTGCTACCCCGGCCAGGAAGTGGTGGCGCGCAGCCAGTTCCGGGGCACGCTCAAGCGGCGCGCTTATGTGGCCCATGCGGCGGCCGACGTGGTGGTGGGTGCCGAAGTGTTCAGCACGGCGGACCTGGAACAGCCCTGCGGCACGGTGGTGCAAGTGGCACCAGCCCCGGACGGCGGCTTTGATGCCATCGTCTCGCTGCAGATCTCGGCGGCGCAAGAGGCGACCAGCCTGCAGGTGGGTGCCACGGACGGCGTGGCGCTGTCCCTGCTGCCCCTGCCCTACGCCCTGCTCGACGATATTTGAATAAAAACAGGCCCTGGCGCCCTTCAGACAAGCGCCAGTAGCTCACTTTTCAATAGCAAATCAGCTACAAACGCTGCGCCATCGCAATGTGCGCAATGCCGGCCTCCTCGTAGGGCTCCCCCACCACCGAAAACCCGGCGCGGCGGTAGAAGCCTTCAGCACTGCGCTGGGCGTGCAGGTGCACCTCCGTATCGCCCCGGGCGCGCGCAGCGGCGACCAGCGCATCCAGCAATAACCGCCCCCATTGCGCGCCACGCACCGATCGGTCCACCGCCATGCGGCCAATACGGCCCAGGCCTGGCTGTGGCTGCAGCAGGCGGCCGGCGGCAATGGGCATGCCCAGCCGGTTGTAGAGCACCGCATGGCGGGCCGAGATGTCTTGCACGTCGGCCTCGATCTCGGCAGGAATGCCCTGCTCGTGCACGAACACCTCCGTGCGCACGCGGCCTGCATCGCGGCCCAGCGTGTTCCAGTCGCCCGTGCGCACCTCCGCCATGTCGGCGCCGGCCTCAAAGCCCTCAAAGATGGCGCGCAGCGAAGGTGGCACCGGGCGCGAGGTCTGCGTGGCCGGATCGGCGAACACATAGACCAGTTCGGCCGAGATCAGCAGCCGGTCGCCGTTGAAAATGCCCGCCGTGAACAGGCAGGACGAGTTGCCGATGCGCGTGCAGCGCAGGCCCACGTCCAGCGTGTCATCCAGCCGCGCCGAGGCGTGGTACTCGACCGTGGCTTTCTTCACATACATCTCGCCACCCAAGGTGAGCATGCTCGCCTCGTAGGGCAAACCCAGCGCACGCCAGTAGTCGCTCATGGCCGTGTCGATGTACATGAGGTAGTGCGCGTTGAACACGATTTTTTGCATGTCCACCTCGGCCCAGCGCACGCGCAGGCGGTGGAAACAGCGGAAGTCTTTGCGTTGCATGGTGGTCTTCACTCCATTCCAAAGGCCCGGCGCAACGCACGGGCTGCGTCGGCATGGGCCTTGCGCGCTTCGGGGATGGCGCGGCCCATCTTGATGAATTCGTGGGTGACGCCCCGGTAGATGTCGAGGTCTACGGGCACACCGGCCAGGCGCAGTTTGTCGGCGTACTCGATGCCCTCGTCCACCAGCGGGTCGCATTCGGCCAGGCCCACCCAGGCCGGGGCTACGCCCTCCACATCCGGTGCGAGCAGGGGGGCAAAACGCCAGTCCTCGCGCTCCTCGCGGCTTTGCACATAGTTGCCAAAGAACCAGCTGATAGCGGGCTCTTCCAGCACCAGGCCATGCGCGAAAGTGCTGTGGGACGGCGTGTCCTGGTGGGCCGCGCAGCCCGGGTAGATCAGCAGCTGCAGCGCCAGGGGCAGCCGCGCATCCCGCGCCAGGATGGCATTGACGGCAGCCAACGTGCCGCCTGCGCTGTCGCCACCCACGGCCAGGCGCGCCGGGTCCGCCCCCAGGGTGGTGGCCTGCGCTGCCAGCCACTTCAGCGCATCCCATGCATCGTCGCTGGCCGTCGGAAAGCGGTGCTCCGGCGCCAGCCGGTAGTCCAGCGACACCACCATGCAGCCGGCCAGGCGCGCCAGCTCACGGCACAGGATGTCGTGGGTGGCGATGTTGCCGATGGTGAAGCCACCGCCGTGGGTGTACAGCAGCACCGGCAGGCCAACTTCCGTGGTCGGTGCGTACAGCCGCGCGGGCAGCGCATGGCCATCGCGCGCGGGGATGTGCAGGTCCTCCACCCGCGCCAGGGCCGCCTTGGGCACCTCCAGCACATCGGCTCCCGCCTGGTAGGCAGTGCGTGCATCCTGGGGCGAGCGGGTGTGCAGCGGGGCGTGCCCCGCACGCGCCATGCGTTCGAGCACGCTGCGCATCTGGGGGGTGAGGCGGGTGTGGTGGATGTGCAGATCGGTCAACAGTCAAGGTCTCGGCAACAGGGGAACAGCCCGCACCGTGCGGGCAAGGCTTGGGTCGTTTACTTGAAGGTCACACGCACGGGCGCGGCGCCCGGCAGGCCGTCGTAGGTCGCGGTGACCACAAGGCCTGCCTTGGGCGGCAGCAGCGGCGAAAACGAGCCCAGGCTGATCAGGTCGCCCGGCTGCATGGCCAGCCCTTCCTGCGCCAATGCGCCAGCCAGCCACACCACAGCATTGAGCGGATGCTCCAGGATGTCGCTGCCCTTGCCGCCGCCCAGTCGCGCACCACTGCCATCGCTGAGCGAGACATTCATATCCGCCAGCGCCTTCAACATCACAAAACGCTCGCCGCGATAGGCTGGCACTGCAAGGGGCGCGCCGGCCACACCCAGGCGCGCGCCCACGTTGATGGCCGACACGCCCGCGCCGTTGAGCTTGGGTGGGGCCTGCACCATGAGATCGGGCAACTCCATGAAAGGGATGATCTGGTCCACCGCCTCCAGCACTTCCATGGGGGTCTTGGCGTGGTTGATGGCGGCGCTTTTCACGCGCACCAGCATGTCCGCCTCGTACAGCGGACGGGCACCAAACGCCGCGTCCACCGTGGCACCGTTCTCCAGCACCATCCCCTCATACAGCTTGCCCCACACGGGCTTGTCGGTGTTGAAGCGTTTTTGCACGGCAGGGTTGGTGAGGCCCGCCTTGTAGCCAATCACCTTGCCCAGGCGCTGCGCCAGCAATGCGTTGACCTTGCCGCGCGTGCAGGCGCCATCGGCGTCCGAGAGGTTCTCGGGGTTGGCTGCGGGGGTCTTGGCGATGTAGCTGGCCACCATGTCGGCGGCCTGCGCATCGGTGAGGCACTGGGCCTGGGCGTTTGTCACAGATGCGACGGCCATCAGGGCTGCCATCAGGGTTTGCTTCGTATGCATGCGTGTCTCCTCCTTATAAAGTGGGATTGGAGCGGCCAACAAAACTCTTCTGGTGTCGTTGCCGCGTCTTGTCGTACTACCCGTACTGCCTGCGACGCAGCGCCTAGCCAGAACCGGTTCGCTGAGTTTTGTTGACCGCTCTGAAGGCTGGCGGGCTATCGTAATCGCTGGCGCTTTTATTCACACATCCTGTTGCACCATGGCATTCATCTACTACGTCACCCAGATCCAGTTCGAATTCGGCGCGGTCAAGCTGCTCCAGCAGGAATGCGAGCGTGTCGGCATCACACGCCCTCTGATCGTTACGGACCCCGGTGTGAAGGCCGCAGGCGTGCTGCAAAAGGCGCTGGACGCTCTGCCCGGCCTGACCGTGGCGGTGTTTGACCAGACGCCGTCGAACCCCACCGAAGCCGCCGTGCGCGCCGCCGTGGAGATGTACAAGGCCCAGGGCTGCGACGGCCTGATCGCCGTGGGAGGCGGCTCGGCCATCGACTGCGCCAAGGGCATTGCGATCGCCGCCACGCACGAGGGGCCGCTGACCCACTACGCCACCATCGAAGGCGGCTCGCCGCGCATCACCGACCGCGCAGCGCCGCTGATCGCGGTGCCCACCACCAGCGGCACGGGCAGCGAGGTGGCGCGCGGCGCCATCATCATCGTGGATGACCACAGAAAGCTGGGCTTTCACTCGTGGAACCTGGTGCCCAAAACCGCCATCTGCGACCCCGAACTCACGCTGGGCCTGCCCCCCATGCTGACAGCCGCCACCGGCATGGACGCGATTGCGCACTGCATGGAGACCTTCATGTCGGCAGCCTTCAACCCCCCGGCCGATGGCATTGCGCTTGATGGCCTCACGCGCGGCTGGGCCAACATCGAGCAAGCCACCAAAACCGGCAGCGACCGCGACGCGCGCCTGCACATGATGAGCGCCAGCATGCAGGGCGCCATGGCGTTCCAGAAGGGCCTGGGCGCCGTGCATTCACTCAGCCACAGCCTGGGCGGGGTGAACCCGCGCCTGCACCACGGCACCCTCAACGCCATGTTCCTGCCCGCTGTCATCCGTTTCAATGCAACGGCCGAATCGGTGCAAAAGGAAAAACGCCTGGAGCGCATGGCCCACGCCATGGGCCTGGCCAGTGCGGGCGACATCCCTGAAGCTATCCGCGACATGAACGCCCGCCTGGGCCTGCCCACCGGTCTGGCAGCCATGGGGGTGACCGAGGGCATGTTCGACGACATCATCAAGGGCGCGATGGCCGACCATTGCCACAAGACCAATCCGCGCATCGCCACGCCCGAGGAGTACCGCGACATGCTGGCCCAGTCGCTGTAAGAGCCTGTTCAGAATATTTTTTGGAGTCTCACAAGTGCCTTGCCGGGATGGGATGCCAGGCGCGGGGTGCAGCCAATAACTCGGCTATTGGCAAACGCCGCAACGCCGCAGACCGCCCTGCAAGGCACTTGCCCGCAGGGTTGGAGTGAAATCGGGCCGATGAGCTTGAGTGGTTTGACGCCCCGGCTGCTTGCATGGGCACGATTCCATGCGGCGCATCCGAGGCATCCATTCATCCCGATTGCACTCCAATGCGATCTCCAAAAAGACTTTGAACAGCCTTTAAGCACACCGGCGATCTTTGAGGGTTGAGAGGCGACGCCGGAGCGTCCGGCGCGCTGTGTTCCCCATTCCCCACACGGGCCTTCCTGCTGTCACCACACCGGGCAGGATTGCGCTGTCCAAACCCATCCGACGCACATCACTACGCGCTAGACTCCGACCAATCAACAATTAATTAACAATTTATTACCCTGGGTACTGGAGCGTGTTCCAAGGGGGGAGGGCCACTGTCCATGCGCACCGGAAATCTCAGCACCTGGCTCCTGCGGGGCACCTATCCCCGGCTGTATGTGCCCATCGCGCTGATCATCGTGCTGGTCAGTGCAGTGCGTTACCACTACCTAGTGGCCACGGAAACCGACGAGGTGCGCCGCCACGCCGCCACCGAGCTGCGGCGCGCGGCCGATGTACTGCTGCCCTCGCTGGTGGCCCTGCCCCCTTCCCACCGCGAAGCCCAGGCCACGCTGCTCAGCCAAGGGCTTGCCAGCTTCGGGCCGGGCATCCATTCGCTGAAATGGCAAGTGGGCAACGAGCCCGCCACCGAAGCCCGGGCGCCCCGCATGGCCGCCGCTGCCCCGGACTGGTTTGCCCAATGGGTCAACATCACGCCACCCTCGCAGCAGTTCGGCCAGGCCCTGGCCGATGGCGGGTCGCCTGGGCGCCTGACGGTGACGTTGCAAGCAGCGCCCCTCGTCAGCCAGGTCTGGAGCACGGTGGTAGTGCAGTTGCGCATCTCGGCGCTCAATATTTTCACCATCCTGTTTCTGCTCACGCTGCTGCTTCGGGCAAATGCCCGTATGCTGCGCCGCCTGGCCGAAGCGACGGATGCGTTCCGCCAGGGCCGCCTGGACACGCGCATGGAGGTCACGGGCACACTCGAATCGCGCGCCATGGCGGCCACCTTCAATGACATGGCGGGCAAGGTCCAGTCGCTGGTGCTGTCGCTGCGCGAAACCCAGCACCAGCAGAGCGAGCAACTGCATTTCACGCGCCAGCTGATCGACGCCCTCCCCCTGCCGGTGTTCGTGCGGGATGCCAGCGGCGTCACCCTCGAAGTCAACCGTGCCTGGCAGCGAATTTTTCACGCACCTGCCAGCGCAGGCAGTGCACAGGCCTCGCCACCGGCGTATCCGGAGGAGCTGTCGCCCGAGCGTTCTACCCAGATCGCGCAGGCGCAGGACAACGAGATCCGCGTGCAACCCGCCAACCACCAGCCCCCACGGGACATGGCCTATTACGAGGCCCCCTTCACCACCACCCGGGGCACGCTGGCCGGCACCATCGGCACCCTGGTCGATGTGACCGAACGCAAACGCGCTCAGGAGGCCCTGCGCGCAGAGAAAGAAAGGGCTGAGGTCACGCTCGCCTCCATCGGCGATGGGGTGATCACCACCGACCTTTCGGGATGCATCGAAACCATCAACGAGGCCGCACAGCTCATGACCGGCTTCACGGCCGACCAGGCCCTGGGGCGGCAGCTGGACGACGTCTTTCGCCTGTACGAAGAGCTTGCCAGCCGCAACGCCAGTTCGGCCGCCGAGCGGGACACCGTGCCCGGCGCCCTGCAGCAGGTCACGTACGAGGTGTTGATCCACCGCTCGGGCGAACGCTACGCCATCGAGTACACCGCGTCGGCGATCCGCAAGGGCGACGGCATGGCCGTGGGCTGCGTGCTGGTGTTCCGCGACGTGACCGAAACCCGCAACCTGCGCCACCAGATTTCGTGGCATGCCCGGCACGATCCGCTCACCGGGTTGTACAACCGCGCCGCATTGGCCGAGCGCCTGACCCATGCCATCTTCGTGGCACGGCAAAAGGGGCTGCTGCTGGCAGTGTGCATGCTCGACCTGGACCATTTCCAGACCGTGAACGACACCCATGGCAACCGCGTGGGCGACCGCCTGCTCAAGGAAACCGCGCGGCGCCTGGGTGCCTTCATCACGCCACAGGACGCCGTGGCGCGCATGGGGGGCGACGAATTCGTGCTGCTGCTGGGCGAACTGCCCGATGTGCCCGCCATCGAGGCGCGCGTGGGCGTGCTCATGCAACAGCTGGCCGCCCCCTACGCCATTGACGACCGCGTGCTGCACACCACCGTGAGTGTGGGCGTGGCCGTGTTTCCGCAGGACGACGCCAACCCCGACACCCTGCTGCGCCACGCCGACCAGGCCATGTGCCAGGCCAAGAGCTTTGGCCGCAACCAGATGCATGTGTTCGACGTGCAGCTGGACCACGCCGTACAGACCCAGCACACCCGCCAGACCCGCGTGGCCCAGGCGCTGCATGCGGGCGAACTGGTGCTGCACTACCAGCCCAAGATCCACCTGCGCACCGGCGAGATCCTGGGGCTGGAGGCCCTGCTGCGCTGGCAACACCCCGACCAGGGCCTGCTGGGCCCGCAGCATGTGCTGCCGCTGATCGAGGATGCCGAACTGGAGGTGGAAGTGGGCGAATGGGTGCTGCGACAGGCCCTGGCGCAGATGCGGCAGTGGACGGACGCCGGCATGCTGTGGGAGGTGAGCGTGAACATCTCGGCGCCCCATTTCCACCGACCCAATTTTGTCGAGCGGCTCAAGGACATCCTGCACACCTGCCCCGAGGTGTCGCCCACCCGCCTGGAGCTGGAGATCCTCGAATCTGCGGCCCTGCAAGACATGCAGTACATGCGCCACATGATGCAAAGCTGCCAGGCGCTGGGGGTGCGTTTTGCGCTGGACGACTTCGGCACCGGCTTCTCCTCGCTGTCCTACTTGAAGCGCCTTCCCGCCGAGACGATCAAGATCGACCAGTCGTTCGTGCGCGGCATTCTGGAAGATGGCGACGACCTCACGCTTGTGAGCGCCATCGTCGCGCTGGCCGCCGCCTTCCACCGGCATGTGGTGGCCGAAGGCGTGGAGACGGCCGCGCAGGCGGCCCGGCTGCTCGAGCTGGGCTGCGAGCGCGCCCAGGGCTTTGGCATTGCGCGGCCGATGCCGGCGCACGAGGTGCTGACCTGGGCCCGCGAACACGCCGCCCGCCACGCGGCCCGGGCCGTGCAGGAGGCGGCACGGCGGCCTGCATCGACCTGAGTACGTCTGAGCGTGGCCGCCTCCTACAGCGGGTGTACGGCGTTCATGTCCGGCCGCGCCAGCCATGCCTGCCACTCGTCCACCAGTTGCTGGCTGGCCCGCGTGGCCGCAAACCAGGCCTTGGCGCGTGCGGAGCCGTCGGCGCCGTAGTGGGTGAAATCGTTGCGGTCAGGCAGCTTGGCGTTGGGCAGGCTTTGTACCCAATCGGGGCTGGGTGACAGCACCACCATGTTGTCCAGTGCGGGCGTGGAATGGTGGCGCCACTTGAGCCCCTTGTCCAGCCAGCCAGGCACCACGCGGTGCTGAAAATGCGGGTACAGCACCAGGCCGGGCGATGCAGTGGGGCCAGAATTTAAGTCTTTTTGACCGCCAGCGCTGGATGGATAAGCGCCATCAGCTATTAATTCAATAGCATCCTGTTTTTGCCGGCCGTAGGCCAGGTGCAGGTGGTAGTCGGTGATGCCCCCGTCCCAATATGCCCCACGGGGCGCGCCCGGAATGTTGTGCACCGCCTGCAGCACAAACGGAATCGAGCAGCTGGCCTGCAGCGCCTGCATGAAGTTGCCGCCGTGCAGCAGCACCTGGCGGGTGCGGTAGTCCGAGGTGCCAAAGGGCAATGCAGCACACGCAGCCCCCTCGGCGGAGATACTGGACGCGTCGGACGAGGAGAACACCACCCGCTCCAGCCACGCCCCCATCGCCTTGCGGTGCACCGTGTTCGTCAGAAAGGCGCCCAGATAGCCCAGCGGCGTGGCCACGCGGTGCTCGCGCCCCAGCAGATGCCGCCCGCGCGAGGTGACGATGTGCAGGCGGTAGCGCGGGTGGTTCAGCACCTCGTCGATGCGCCCGCCGTAAAACGCCTGCAGGTTCTGGCCAAACCGCTCGCTCACATGCGCGGCCGTGGGGCGCTTCTTGCCAGGCGGCAGGTCGTAGTTCTGGTGGATGTAGTCGTGCTCCAGCCGCTCGAAGGCCGCCACCGACTGCTGCAGGCAGGCCGTGGCCATGCGCCAGGCACCAATCGAGGCGCCCACCAGGTGCACCGGCTGGCTGGACTGGGGCAGCCATTCACCAAAGATGAAACGGTCCAATGGCCCCAGGATCAATCCCTTCGGCCCTCCAGCTGCAGCAGGGATCACGCCCACATCGCCGGGCTGCAGGCCGTGGTTTTCAAGGTGTTGGCGGGCGCGGGGGCCGGCATGGATGCGCAGGGCTTTCATGGGCGGAATTTTCGCAAAGCCACAAGGGCTGCGTCCTCAGAACCGGTTCTCAGACCACGTAGTCGGCAGCCTCGGGCTTCGCTGTCCAGTCGATAGGGTCTTGCTGCAGCACCATGTCGATGTCCAGCCCCAGCGCCAGGCCCACTTCGCCGGGGAAGGACACGGCCAGTTCCTTTTCGCCCAGCTCCGCCTCGCGGGCCCGGGCACGCCAGGCGGCCAGATGGATCACGCCCGCCAGGGGCTCGTAGGCATTGTTGTCAAACGGCGCGCTCTGGTGCTGCAAGGCGTCCACCACCACCTCCGGCAACCGCCAGCGGCGTGCCAGCCCGGCCGTCACATGGCCGTAGCCGTAGCCAAAGATGCGTTCTTCGATCTTGCCGCGCCGCAGGTCGAACGGCGCCACCAGGGTGTTGACCGACTGGGCCTTCTCCGGGTCGGCCAGATGAATCACCAGTTCGCCCAGCGCATGCAGCAGGCCGGCTGTGTACGCGGCGATCTGGTTCTGGTGCACGATGCCCGCCAGCGACCGCGCCAGCTTGGCGGTGTTGAGGCTGTAGCGCCAGAACTGCTGCATGTTCACCCCAGGCACGGAGCGTGAGGTGGTGCCCAGCGGCGCCGACGTGACCAGCGCGCGCACCTGGGCCATGCCCAGCAGCGTCAGCGCTTCGGGGATGCCCGCAATCTGGCGCGGTACCTGGAAAGTGTGGGAATTGGCCAGCTCCAGCAGCCGCCCGGCCAGTGCCGGGTCGGTGCCAAAAAGCTGGTTGAGGCGCCGCAGGCTGGGTTCTTCATGGGCCAGCTCGCTCATCAGCAGTGCCACCGTGCGCGGAAGGCTGGGCAGAGCCACGGGTTGGGCGAGCAGTGCGTTCAGCTCCATGGGGTCAGGCACCAGAGTTGGGGTTGCTGGCGATTATGGCCCCCATACCGCCGCAATCCCGCCCCAATTGGTCAACGGCCCTTGGCCTGTTGCAACTTGGCAAATGCCGATGCCATGGCCGACTGCTGTGTGGGCTCGGGCGCGCGGCGCTGGGGCTGGGCGTAGCCCCGGCCCGCGCCCTCGAAGCGGTTGTCCCGCGGCGCGCCCCGGTCGCCACCCTGGCGCGGTGGCGCGTCGCCCAGCTTCATCGACAGGCCGATGCGCTTGCGCTCCACGTCCACCTCCATGACCTTGACCTTGACGATGTCGCCGGTCTTGACCACTTCGCGTGCGTCGTTCACGAACTTGTGCGCCAGCTGGCTCACGTGTACCAGGCCGTCCTGGTGCACGCCCAGGTCGATGAAGGCGCCGAACTGGGCCACGTTGCTCACGGTGCCTTCCAGGATCATGCCTTCCTTGAGGTCCTTGATGTCCTCGACGCCGTCGTTGAAGCGCGCCACCTTGAAGTCCGGGCGCGGGTCGCGGCCGGGCTTTTCCAGCTCGCCCAGGATGTCCTTGACGGTGATGACGCCGAACTTGTCGTTGGCGAACAGCTCGGGCTTCAGCGTCTTGAGCATGTCGGCGCGGCCCATGATCTCGGCCACGGGCTTGCCCGTCTTCTCCATGATCTGCTCGACCACGGGGTAGGTCTCGGGGTGCACGCCGGTCATGTCGAGCGGGTTCTCGCCGCCGCGGATGCGCAGGAAGCCCGCGCTCTGCTCGAAGGTCTTGGCGCCCAGGCCCGCCACGTCCATCAGCTGCTTGCGGCTCTTGAACGCGCCGTTGGCCTCGCGCCAGCGCACCACGGCCTTGGCCACGCTGCCCGACAGGCCCGACACGCGGCTGAGCAACGGCACGCTGGCCGTGTTCAGGTCCACGCCCACCGAGTTCACGCAGTCTTCCACCACCGTGCTCAGGGTGCGGGCCAGCTCGCTCTGGTTCACGTCGTGCTGGTACTGGCCCACGCCGATGCTCTTGGGGTCGATCTTGACCAGTTCGGCCAGAGGGTCCTGCAGGCGGCGGGCGATGGACGCCGCACCGCGCAGGCTCACGTCTACATCGGGCATCTCTTGCGACGCGTATTCGCTGGCGGAATAGACGGATGCACCGGCTTCGCTCACCACCACCTTCTCGATGGCGCGCTCGGCTTTGGCGGCCATCTTGATCAGGTCGGCAGCCAGCTTGTCGGTCTCACGGCTGGCCGTGCCGTTGCCAATCGCGATCAGGTTCACGCCGTGTTTTTCGGCCAGCTTGGCCAGCGTGAACAGAGAGCCGTCCCAGTCGCGCTTGGGCTCGTGCGGGTACACCGTGGCGGTCTCCACCAGCTTGCCGGTGTCGTCCACCACGGCCACCTTCACGCCGGTGCGGATGCCCGGGTCCAGCCCCATCACCACGCGCGGCCCGGCAGGTGCGGCCAGCAGCAGGTCGCGCAGGTTGTCGGCAAACACCTTGATGGCGACCTTCTCGGCGTCGTCGCGCAGGCGGGCGAACAGGTCGCGCTCGGTCGAGAGCGACAGCTTCACGCGCCAAGTCCAGGCCACGCACTTGCGCAGCAGGTCGTCGGCCGGGCGGCCTGCGTGGCTCCAGCCCAGGTGCAGGGCAATCTTGCCTTCGGCCAGGCTGGGCTTGCCGGGCTCGGGCTCGACGGGCAACACCAGCTTGGCTTCCAGGATCTCCAGCCCACGGCCCCGGAACACCGCCAGCGCCCGGTGCGATGGCACGCGGCCAATGGGCTCGTCGTATTCGAAGTAGTCGCGAAACTTGGAAACCTCGGGGTCGTTCTCGTTCTTGCCCTCCACCTTCTTGCTGCGCAGCAAGCCCTCGGTCCACAGCCATTCGCGCAGCGACTGCACCAGCACGGCGTCCTCGGCCCAACGTTCGGAGAGGATGTCACGCACGCCGTCGAGCACGGCCGGCACGGTGGAGAAATCGGCGCCCGTCTTTCCATCGTCCAGCACTTCGGGGGGCTTGGTGAAGGCGGCGGCCTCGGCCGCAGGGTCCAGCGTGGGATCGGCAAACAGCTTGTCGGCCAAGGGTTCGATGCCGAATTCGCGCGCCATCTGGCCCTTGGTACGGCGTTTTTGCTTGAAAGGCAGGTAGAGGTCTTCCAGTTCCTGCTTGGTGGGGGCCGCGGCGATGGCGGCGCGCAAAGCGTCGGTCAGTTTGCCCTGCTCGTCGATGCTCTTGAGCACGGCGGCACGGCGGTCTTCCAGCTCGCGCAGGTAGGACAGGCGCGCTTCCAGCTCGCGCAGCTGGATATCGTCCAGCCCATTCGTCACTTCCTTGCGATAGCGGGCGATGAAAGGCACTGTGGCGCCACCGTCGAGCAGCTCCACCGCTGCGCGCACCTGTTGTTCACTGATTTTGATTTCTGCGGCCAACTGCCGGACGATCTGCTGCATGGGTGGGCGAACTCTCTGAAACTCGAAAAAATACGCGAAGCGCGCGAGTTTGCCACAGGCATTTCGGGCTACACGGGCGCAATAGCCCGGATGGACGCACCGGGCCGATATTCAAAAGCCTCAGAAATGACCGCAATGCAACTGGCCCCCTTCTGGCCTGTACCTATTGCGCGGGCTACAGATAAGGCGCATCCTGTAAAAGCCCCGTAAAAATTGCTTTTGTATGTGAACTGGTAGACAGCCTCCTTTCTCATTTACACATCCACTTGCGGCCTTAAACCACGCACTTTGTGCCGGAGGATGTATGAGATTCGACTGTCTTGTTCGAAGTTTTTTTTCTTTGGTGCCTCGCCGCTTCAGTGCGATGGCCTTCATCCTGCTGTGCATCGCAGCGCCCCAGGCTTCTGCACTGATCATCGGGGAATTTCGGGTGCGCGGCCCCAGTGGCGCCAATGATGAATTCATCAAGCTTTACAACGAAACTGCTTCACCGCTGACGGTGGCGGGCGGCGGCACGGGTTTTGCCGTCGCTGCCTCGGATGGAGTCGCGCGCTGCGTGGTCCCCAACGGCACGGTGATTCCAGCCTTCGGCTACTACCTGTGCGTCAATAGCGTTGCCTACTCCCTGGCCGCGTACCCTGCGGGCAATGGCGCCACGGCCACTGGCGACGCCACGTACACCACCGACATTCCCGACAATGCAGGTATCGCGCTGTTCAACACCAGCGTTGCGGTGGACTTCACGCTGCCAAACCGCCTTGACGCCGTGGGCTCCACGTCGGAAGCCAACACGCTGTACAAGGAAGGTACGGGCTACCCCGCGCTCACGCCTTTCTCCATCGACTACGCGTTCACCCGCGACATCTGTGGAAAGCAAGGGTCCATCACCACCTTCACGGCCTGCCTGTCGACCGGCGTGGCGCTGGACACAAACAACAACGCGGTCGATTTCATCTTTGTAGACACCAATGGCACATCAGCCGGCGCCGGACAGCGGCTGGGCGCACCGTCGCCAGCCAACCTGTCCAGCCCCGTCATCGGCAGCATCGCAACCCCCGCCCTGCTGGACCCTTGCGTGGCCCCCTCTTCGCCCCCCAATACGGTGAGAGACTTCACCAGCGACCCCCCCAATAACTCCACCTTCGGAACACTGGACATTCGACGCACCCTCACCAACACCAGCGGAAGCAACTTGACACGGTTGCGTTACAAGATCATTGATCTGACGACCTTCCCCGCACCTTCCGGCATCGCAGACCTGCGCCCCCGCACATCCAGTGCCGTTGTGGTCACGGTGGACCGCGCGCCGTGCGGATCCGGCACCAGCAACGTCACGGTGCAAGGCACCACGCTGGAACAGCCGCCCTCGCAGCCGAACGGCGGCGGCTTCAATTCGACGCTGTCGTCCGGCACCGTGACCCTTGGCACGCCCTTGGCCGCGGGTGCCACCCTTGATCTGCGGTTCCTGCTGGGCATTCAGCAGACGGGTGCCTACAAGCTGGGTGTCATCATCGAAGGCCTGCCGGAAGGCGGCACCATGTTTGAAATAGCAGGCTGCACGGACTCCGACTGTGCTCCGACCGTGCAATCTATTGTGCGGGCTGATCCCAACCCCACCACGGCGGCGGCCGTCAACTACACCGTCACTTTCAACCAATCTGTCACTGGGGTGGATGCTTCGGATTTCGTGCTGACATCGACCGGAACCATTGCAGGCGCTTCAGTGACTGGCGTCAGCGGTTCAGGATCCGTCTACACCGTCACTGTCAATACAGGAACCGGCAGCGGCACCTTGAGATTGGATGTGGTGGACAACGACTCCATCGTTGGCCCGGTTCCCGCAAACTTGCCCCTTGGAGGTCCGGGTGCTGGCAACGGCAACGTCACCACGGGCGAGTTCTACACACTGACCCGTGGCGGCGCAGTGGTCAGCAACATCCCGACCCTGAGCGAATACGCCATGATGCTTCTGGGCCTGGCACTCATGGGTGCTGTGTGGCTGCAGCGCAAGCGGGGCAACCTTCGCTGATCTGCATCGTCTGAAATAACTGCATCCGCAGGGACTCGACTGGCGCGCCTTCTGGGCGCGCTAGTCGTTTCTGGCAGCGGTATTGAAGCCTGCCGCCAAAGCCTTCCTTCAACCTGATGGGTCGCGCGCGTGAGCCACTGCCCGGCATTGGATCCAGAGAGAGCGAGGCGACCGAGCGACAACGTTTCCCTCGCGCTCTTAAAATGCGCAGGCCACCGAGCCCCCGCCCCTGCATGGACGCCCCCTCCCTCTCCTTCCCCATCCGCACAGAATGCCCACCCGGCGCCTGTGTCTGTGACCGGGACGCCCTCCTGCAATCGCCCGGTGGCGACACGCGCATCCTGCAACTCACCCAGGCCGAAGAGAAAAAGCTGCTGCAGCGGCTGGAAAACGTCAGCAGCCTGAGCGAGCTGCGCCGCATACAGGAACGCATGGAGCAGCAACTGGGCCTGCGCCTGACCATCGCCCCCAGCCCCAACGAAGTGCGCACCCTGCGCGGCATCACCATCCTGGTCCATGAGCAGCGCGGCCTGTGCCGCAAGACGCGTCAGGCCATCCCGGCCGCCATCAAGAAGGGCATGGACCAGCGGCCGGAGATCACGTACGAGCTGCTGAACGAGGGCGGGTTGTTCTCGGGGTTGTGACCCCGCACAGCCGCCCTTCACCCACCCGCCCTGCCCGCCGCATGCAAGACGATCTGTTCGGCAGTCCCGAAGCCCCGACACCTCCCGCGCCTTTCCGTCATTCCACCCGGCCCACCAAAGCCGCTGCGCCCGAAGCCGCAGAACACGCCGCACCGCCTGCCCAGCGCAAACGCTCCAGCCAAGTAGCCGCCATGGCTCCCGACGGCGCGCTCACCGCCCTTGCCACCACCCTGCCCCCGCAGCTACGCCTGGGCACATCCAGCTGGACCTACCCCGGCTGGAAAGGCCTGGTGTGGGAGGGCGAACATTCCGACACGCAACTGTCCAAGCAAGGCCTGGCGGTATATGCCCAGCACCCGCTGATGCGCACCGTGAGCATTGACCGCAGCTTTTACCGGCCGCTCACCGTCAGCCAGTACGAGCGCTACGCCTCGCAGGCGCCCGACGACTTCCGGTTTGTGGTGAAGGCGCCGAGTGTGGTGACCGACGCCCTGGTGCGCAGCGAAGACGGCCGGGGCCGCCAGGCCAATCCAGCATTCTTGAGCCCCGAACTGGCCCGCAGCGAGTGTGTGGAGCCTGCCCTGCAAGGCCTGGGGCACAAGCTGGGCGCACTGGTGTTCCAGCTCAGCCCGCTGCCGCTGGCGCAGCTGGACCGCCTGCCGCTGCTGCTGGAGCGCCTGCGCACCATGCTGCTCGCCCTGCCAGCCCTCGCGCCCACGGCGCCCGATGGGGTGATTGCGGTGGAAGTGCGCGACCCCGAATGGCTGACCCCCGACTTTGCCGCCGTGCTGCGCGAAGCCGGTGCCACCTACTGCCTGGGCCTGCACGCCAAGATGCCGCCACTGCAGCAACAGCTGCCCATGCTGCGCGCGCTGTGGCCAGGCCCCCTGGTGTGCCGCTGGAACCTGAACCCGGTGCACGGCCCCTATGGCTATGAAGAGGCGGAACGGCTGTACGACCCGTATGACCGCCTGCACCACCCCGACCTGCCAACCCGCGCCGAGCTTGCCAGCGTGATTGCGGGCATCACCCGCCGGGGGCAGAACGCGTTTGTGACCATCAGCAACCACGCCGAGGGCTGCGCGCCGCTGACGGTGCGGGGCGTGGCAGAAGAAGTGGCTGCGGTGCTGGCGACGCATGTACGGCAGGGACGTCCAGGCGTTTGAAAGTGGGCACGATGGAGGCCCGAAGCCGCAGCCAGCTTTGTGCAGCCAGCTACTCACATATTCATAGCTGCTAGCACTCGCACCATAAGCGTCAGGGCCAATTTTCATCCGAATTTTTGGGGGAAACGCCCTAGGTTGTGTTCGCTCAGCGTGACTCCAAACGCCCGACTGTACTGCCCAGGCATCAGGCCTTAGGCAGACAGGCCCAAACGGCCATACGACCGAGAACAAGTCATCGCAGTTGCTCGGGCCTATTGAAAGAAAGGCCGGCACGATCACGTCATTGCCCGGTGATTTTTTGGGGGGGACTTAGCGAGCATCGTCTAGACCCCAGACGTCAACACCGAAAGGACCTAACCTCAATGCCAGCAAACAACACCTACCAGAGTTGGTAGTTACAAACTCTTGATGGGGATTCTCTAATTGGCACCCGCTTCTGCGCATGCGCCGCACCACCTATATTTTTGATGACCATTAATTTTATCGATGAAATTGACTTCACTACAAGGCGGTGAAGCAAAACCATCCATCGATAGCAAGCACCAAGCAATATTAATCACAGGGAGGAAATTTTGAAAAATAAATCCGCAAAATGGCTATGGGCCATTTTATTTTCCACAACCGCTATCGGACACGCACAAGAGGCGATTCCAGACTTCTACAAAGAACCTGGCATTCAGCCCAACAGGGCATTCGTCAATCAAAGCCAAAATGAAAATATCGACCCGTTTACGGGTGCACTCCAGCGACACTACATAGACCTCAGAATTCCTGGCAACGGTGGAATGGATTTAACCATTGTCCGCTCTTACAACAGCAGCAGTGTCGATCCTGCCAACCCGACACAGCCCAGAATGAGCGCTGGCTTGGGATGGACCCTGCATTTTGGTCGCATTCTAAAGTCTCGAAACTCATACCCTTGTCTGAATCAAAATCTTGAGTCCGTTTCAGACAACCCCATCCTAGAACTTCCAGATGGCAGTCGGCAGCTGCTTACCTTCACCGGCCAAAATTCTCCGCTGATGATTACCACGCAGCGATGGAAAGCTATGTGCAGCACCAGTGGCATAGGCTTGGTAGTTACCTCACCCGACGGGATGGTTTATGACATGACCCAAGCGTTGGGATCCGGGTCGACCGCTAATCCAATGTATGAGTGGCACACCAAAAAAATCACGGATCGCAATGGAAACTACATCAACATTAATTATGCATCGGCATCTAGCGCAGAGATACGCAGCATTAGCACCAGTGATGGAAGATCTGCCTCATTTACATACATTGACTCAGGAAAAACAACTGCACGGATTAGCAGCATAACCAGTGCTGGACAAACCTACGATTATTCTTACAAGCCCTCTGGTATCGCAGGAGTCTATCAACTGAGCACCGTTACCAGGCCAGACAATGCTACCTGGGAGTACGATTATTCGGAAAATAATGGTGCCTCTGCCGGGAGCTATCTCATGCGTTCCGCCACAACACCACAAGGCGGGAGCATCACCTACACCTACGATTTCGTATTTTTTGACTCACAGTCCAATCCAGCCAGCAAATCCAATGTTGTGAGCAAGAAGTCAATGAGTACGGGAGGAATCTGGTCATTCGACTATTCCCCCGGGGGCAATAGCTCCTTGGATACGACTCGAGTCACCTCGCCAGAAGGAACGACGACCTATAAGCACGTAGGCCCCAACTATGCTGGCGCTGGCAGCATCTGGAAGGTCGGTTTGTTGATCCAGAAACGCATTGGCGACGAACAAACTGAACAATACACCTGGAGTGGACAGAGAATTTCCACGGAAACCTATGTTCGGCCCGGAGCATTTGTGACCAGATTCGATTATCTTGAAACCAATGCACCGTTGCTCACACGCAAAACCATTACTCGCGACGGCGCAAGCTACGATACTGCCTATAGCAATTTCGATAGTTATGGAAACCCTCGCACCATCACCGAATCAGGCACAAGGGGTGGCGACAGAACAACTACCGTCAGCTACTATACAAATACATCGAAGTGGATCATCAGGCAGCCGCAAAACGAAAGTTCCTCGGGTCACTCGATCACCCGGGATTTCGATAGCAGCGGCAACATGACCAATGAGACAAAAAATGGTGCCTCGATCAGCCGAACCTACGATAGCGCCGGCAATGTAAGCAGCGCCACCTTCCCAAGGTCGCTAACGCATAGTTATTCCAACTACAGCCGTGGTGTTGCACAAAACGAAAGCCAGCCTGAAGGAATTTCCATAACACGAGAAGTGAGCAACGCTGGCAATGTAACCTCCGAAACCATTGGAGGTGAAACAACTCGCTATGGATATGACTCCATGAACAGGATCACCTCTGTGGACTACCCAGAGGGCAATAACGTCAACATCAGCTACACCAGCCGAAGCCGCACCGCAACGCGTGGATCACTGACAGAAACGATCAACTACAACTCCTTCGGAAGAGTATTCTCAGTCACCCGAGGGGGTATCAGTACCTCATACTCCACAGATGCACTGGGGCGCACTACATTCATATCCAACCCCGGCAGCAGCTCGGGCACATCGTACTCCTACGATATTCTGGATCGCGTCGCTCAAATCCGGAATCCAGATGGAACATCCAAATTCATCAACTATGGATCTTCCTCCAAATCGGTCAGAGATGAAAATGGCAATACCACCATTAATTACTATCGCGCATATGGCGACCCTGACAAAAAATTCCTGATGGCCATCACTACGCCTGATTCCAGCGCGAGCATGGACTACGACCGCAACAGCAAGGACCTTATTACGTCTGCCAAGCAAGCTGGGATAACAAGGCACTATTCTTATAACAGCAGTGGATATATGATTTCCGCAACCCATCCAGAAACGGGCACGACATCCTACGGCCGGGATGCAGCGGGCAATATGACATCCAAGAATGTGGGATCTTCAGGCACCACCACGTACAGTTACGACAGCCAGAATCGGCTGAGAACCATCAATTACACAGGCGCCACGCCTTCTGTTACCCACACTTATGATGACAGGCACCGTTTACTGCGAACATTCTCGACAGATGCTACCCGCAGCTTTTCCTATGATGGAAACGGAAACCTCCAGTCTGAAACATTGAATGCCAATGGAATGACCTGGACGGCCAGGTATGGATACAACGAAAATGACCACCTGACTTCCATTACCTACCCTTTCTCCGGTGAAATTGTGCGCTACGGCGTGGATGCGCTCGGGCGCCCTACTTCCGTCTCCGGGTATATCACCAGTGTCAGTTATTGGCCATCAGGGCAGGTCAACAGGATTACGTATGCGAATGGCGTCTCCTCAGAGTACAGCCAAAATTCTCGCCTGTGGCCCAGTTCATTTTCTACAGTTCGGTCATCAACCCCCTACAGCCGGTCCTCACTGTCCTACGACGGCGTTGGCAATCTGACCGGCATTTCAGACAGCATCGACAATGCTTATGACCGCACCTTTGGATATGACAACCTGGATCGCCTGACCAGCCTGAGAACACCGCAAGGTTCCGGAAGTATTTCCTACGATGGCGCTGGCAATATCACGTCGCAGACTATTCCAGGATTACGACTTTCCTACCACTACGACAGCAGCAATCTGCTCAGTAGCATGACGGCAACGCCAGGCAACACCGCAAATCACTCATACGACGCCATGGGCAACATCATCGTGCNCTACCACTACGACAGCAGCAATCTGCTCAGTAGCATGACGGCAACGCCAGGCAACACCGCAAATCACTCATACGACGCCATGGGCAACATCATCGTGCGCGGCCCCCGAACATTTGAGTACGACAGCGTTCCCAATCTCAAGTGCATCAACTGCTCCACCGCCGCCACCCGGGTGCAGTACGCCTACGACGGTGGCCAAAAGCGCACCCAGGTCATCCAGGGAGGCATCACAACGCATGAGTTCCACGGCGCCCACGGCAACCTGCTGGCCGACTACTCCCCCAGCTCCCGCAGGCTGGTTCAGTACATCTACCTGAACGGCAAGCGGATCGCCCAGAAGGAGTCCGCACAATGATCTCGATCTCCACGCTCCACTCCTTCTGGTTGCGYCTTCTGGCACGCCTTGCTCTGCTGCTGGCCTTCGGCGCCTTTGCAGCCAGCGCTGGCGCCCAGACCACCRTCACGTTCTTTCACAACGACATTCTGGGCAGCCCCGCCATCGCCACCGATGCCGATGGCGCCGTGGTCTGGAAGGAGAACTACCTGCCCTACGGGCATCGCCTGCAAGCGCCCGCCGCCGGTGCCAACAACAAGCTGTGGTTTGCGGGCAAGCCGTACGACCAGACGAACTGGATTACCTACATGGGGGCGCGCTACTACATCCCTCTGATAGGGCGTTTTACGGGGTCTGCCCTATGGGCACCGGCTGCAAGCGCCCGCCGCCGGTGCCAACAACAAGCTGTGGTTTGCGGGCAAGCCGTACGACCAGACGAACTGGATTACCTACATGGGGGCGCGCTACTACATCCCTCTGATAGGGCGTTTTACGGGCGTTGATCCGGTTGACTTCAAAGAAGAAAACACTCACTCGTTCAACCGGTACGCCTACGCCAATAACAACCCCTACAAATACGTGGACCCGGATGGGCGGCAGGCCGAAGTGAACGTGTTTCCAAACTTCGACCCGATGGGGTACCTAAAGGGTCTTGCAGTCGAATCGATAAAATTTACGGCGATGGCTGCAGGCGGGGCAGGCGGTGCGGCGGAAAAAGTAGTTGCCGGATCAGTTGCGGCGAAGGGAATAGCCGCCGATGCTCAGTTTGCACAGAAAACCTATGGCGCGATGTTCAGCAAGGACGGTATTTTTGCAGGCAAGAGTGTTGATGAAGTGGCTGCTGCACTCCGCTCTGGTGCCATGAAGCCATCTGAAGTTCCGATCGACTACATCGTTCGAGATAGCAAGACCATCATCTTGAATACACGTTCTTCGCAGGCGCTTGATTCGGCAGGGGTCGCAAGGTCAGAGTGGAATACGGTTAATCGAACTGGCAGCGGAGAATTTGAGAAGAGGCTCACTGATCAACTATCGCACAACCCTGGCGGCCCATTTGACACGGTTCGTCGTTCCGGAGGGCAATGATGGAAAAGCTACCGATCTTCTCACTCCCGTGCCCTTCTACTGCGGCGGTTCGTGAGCCGAAAATTATCGATGAAGACAGAGGGCTTTTGCTCTCGATGGTTTTCGATGACGATGGACACGAGCGCCAGATGGACGTGCTATTCGTCAAGCCACGGGCCTTCCGCAAACGCGCGGAGATTTATTGCACCCTTTGGCATCTCACTGATACTTACGACACGGTCTGCGAGGTCACGGAGTCCGATTGGGTGGCGGAATTACGAAACGATGCAGTGCCTGAATGGCGAGACAGATGGGTCATGCGCCACTTTGTGATCTATGTCGATAGCTTTGGCTGCTTTGAGGTCATCGCGGAATCCGCCGTGCTAAATGACGAGTGTGCCAAGAATTCGGGCGGCACCTGATCAGTCAGCCATACGCCGTTATCTGCCAAGAAGAAAGCGAAACCCCTTACATGCATGCAAAGGGCTTCGACCTTAAAGACAATTGGCTTGCCGTGACGCTGTCCAATGCGATGGGCAACTGCTTCGTCTGCGGACAGGTGAACCTGCTGTCGAGCCTGCGGCTTTAGCCCGATAGATAGGATCGATTCGGCGAATCGCGTTGCGGTCCCGTGGTATAGGAGGCTCGGCGGCTCCTTGGGTGACAACCCTAGTTCTACGACCACCGAATGCCCTTGTGCCGCTCGGATGCGTTGCCCGTCTTTAGAAAGGGAAAATCTTTTCTTCTCACTGGTCTTGACGACACACAGCAAATCCTCCTGTGTGAACTGGGTACCGGCGGTGCGGCTCTGGACGATCAACTCATCGATTAAAGCCCAGCCCTGGGGGTCTAGAGCCAACCCGATGGCATCAGGTTTATGCCTAAGGACAAGGCTTAGAAACTTGCTGAGCTGTACAGAGCTGGGGGGGGTCATCTTTATTGGGTCACTTTTGGCATCGTACATTCCTCACTGGCGAGCACATCGACGACATTTGCGATGCGAATTAATGCTGACTGGGGAAAATTTCCCACAGTATCGATCTGTTGCAGCGAGAAGCTATTGTCTATGCAAACCAATATACCTGAACCGCTTCCGCCCACTCAAAGGGCATCACAACGCATGAGTTCCATGGCGCCCACGGCAACCTGCTACCACTACGACAGCAGCAATCTGCTCAGTAGCATGACGGCAACGCCAGGCAACACCGCAAATCACTCATACGACGCCATGGGCAACATCATCGTGCG